>LDWW01000007.1 GCA_001045525.1 Chitinispirillum alkaliphilum
TTTTATTAACAAGTGTCCGTCCGTTAAGGCCCATAATTCTGAGGCTGTACAGGTCGTCGTTTGCAGAATCAAAAGTCAGCGACTGAGATGTCAGGCTTTTTATATTTAAAGCAGTGCCTGGTTTCTGCTCTTTTCTGACAACAGAAACAAATTCTGCTCCCAGAGGAACAGGATCTCTCATCCATTCGATAACCTGCACTGCGGTAACAATGCGTACTTCAGGTTTGGTTAGTGCGTATTCGATAATATTGCGCAGCGCGGCACGTCTCTCCTGCAAGTTGAGTGCATGATCATAATTTTCACCTGAGCGATTCTCCTCTGCGTAGGTGTCGCTGTGAAGTCCAATGGTCAGAGGGGCCCTGTTGCCGTCGGGGCCGAGTCTGTAATCGATTGCATTTTTAAACATCTGTTCAAACTTGCTTCCGTTTGCCAGAGTAAGGATAGAAGAATCAAATCCGGTTAATGGGGGCCACATAGGTACTGGCCCCTCGAGACTTTCTCCAACAGTATATACCGGCATGATCCATAATCCGGGAATTTTGAGTGCCCCTTCCCACCCATCGACTACATGATCAGCAAAACCTTTGTCAAGGGTGTAAGGCCAGGTAAACTGCCTTAAATAGATATTCTGATGATGAGTCATTGTGGTCTCGTAGAGAAGGCCCAGGTCTGCAACCGCCTGAAAAGTCTCTGCGTTGAAATCAAGATAAGGAGTTCTGAAACCGGCAATTTCTGATGCGGGAATACCCAGTGCATTTGAAAGAGCTTCTGCGCAGCCGGAGATTTCATCTTTCCATTGCTGGAGGGTTAAAGCGCTGGTAGTGTTATGGGTTACAGTGTGATTGCCCACACCGTGTCCGCTCTCATAAGCTCTTCTCCATGTCTCTAAAAGTTCTTGACCACCCCGGTCGAGAGCGCCTGAGGTATGATAGAATACCGCCCTGATAGGTTCGCCATCAAAGGTGGCAGGATTGCCTGTACCAGAGGGATTGTACTTTCCGTCCAGAAGATCAAGCGTCCACTCCATTCCATCCACATACCGGTTATCATCAAAACCGAGTACGATAAAAAGGGGTACACTGTCGACTGGAAGACCTCCGGGGGGATCGTATGAGGGGAGGAAGAAATCTGAGGAGTAAGCGTGTGCAACCAGCACAAGCAAGGAAATAATTAAGCGATTAAAATCCATGGGTATGCTCCTGTTTCTGTTTATGGGCATGGAAGTATACTCTTTAATATAAACATAATTGCAGAAATTGGCAGGTGATTTTGTTCCGTTAATTGGAATGGGGTGCTCCGATCCAATTTAGCTTCTATGAAACCAAAACGCACTTTTTTCCCTTTCTTCAGCTTCTCCCAAGTTTATCAACATAAATTATGACAGCCGTGATCTGTAATTGATTGATAGAAATTTTGATCGAAGAAACTGTAATCCAGGGATGGTTCTTCGGCAACCGTCAACGGAGAGGTGGTACTTGGGATGGGTGGTGATCGTGCAATACCCACCTTCCACCTTGCCGCAATGTTTGAGGATTCGCTCAATCACGGCATCTTCTTCTATGAAACTGATAATCTTCATGGTACCGCCGCATGGTTCGACAAACTCACCACAGGCTTAGGAACTGCAGCGGGTCGACTTCACATACGGCCTTTATCAACGCTGCCTATGTCATTGGGCATTTTCGGCGGTACGGGGTGTCCGGTTCCGGTATGCCGGAAACTGCGCGGGAGTTTTTTTCTCACGCATTCCCCTTTTTTATTTGAGTAATGACCGTAGTAACGGACTTGGTGTTCGCCCTTATTTGGGATATGCTGTGTGACTTCAGCCAAAAAGTATAGCGGGTTGTATAGCTCATAGTTGCGTGGTCTACCTTTCATTAGCGTTTTATCACCCGACAGCGGAAATGGTATACACTGAGCGTTATAAGTTTACAGATTTTTAAGCAGATAAAAGCAGTCCGTCCCCTCGTACCCGCCCTACTGCTCAACAGACGGGTCCAGCACCCTGCCCATAAACAGTATAGTCCCTGTTAAGGTATCCCTAATTAGATAGAATGGTCTGTTAGCAATAAACTCTAAGACCTCTCATTATTTCCCATTCCTGTGGTTTCCATGATACCAGCCGTAGCAGTCGCCGGTTCGGTACCCTCTTCGTTAACGGTGATGAAAGCCTTGTGGACCATATTTGGGTCGGACCAACACAAATGCAGTTTTCAGCCTCCAATCGCTATTTCTCATGCCAATTCACCTGTTTTTAGCTCCTTAGAGCTTGTGAGTACTGTAGGGGGAGAGTCAAGCAGGTTTATCAAAAAAAATGGAAACGGCAAAATTTTACCGTTTCCATTTTTCCTGATAATTCAAGAACAGATCTATTGCATCAGACCCTGCAGGAGAATAGCAGCAACGAGTGCAAGAATCGCATAGAATTCAGGAAACGCAGCCAGAATCATAGTATTGGCAAACACGTTATGCCCCTGTCCAATTGCCGCAATACCGTTTGCGCACACTCTTCCCTGAAAAACAGCAGATATAAAAGCCGCCAGTGCGATGGCAATACCAGCGCCAAGCACCACAGAACCCTGAAAGAGTGTAAGGTCAGGAGAGATCAACCCCTGATACATGATAAACCCTACAAACCCGTAAAGTCCCTGAGTAGCAGGGAGCCCGGAGAGTACCAGACCGCTTCCGAATGCTTCCGGTTTTTTCTTAAGCATTCCCACTGTTGCAGATCCGCCAGCGACCAATCCAATCGCAGACCCGGCTCCAGCCATTCCCACCATGAGTCCCATTCCAATCAATGCAAGTACATAGCCCATCAATCAACCTCCTGGAATTATTGTGATTAAGAATCCTACCGTTCAACTTTAGCAAAAGGAATATATGGTTTACTGCCACCCCTGAATCCGATCGCTCCGTAGAACTCTACAAATGTCAAACGAAGCGGGTGAACAAATGCACTGATGGCAGACAATATAAGATTCAGTGAATGTCCAAGTACAAGAATTAAAACTGTGCCTATAAGACCCCACGAGAAATAATTGATCTCACCATTGGTTTCAATAAACATAAATGCAATCTGATTGAATGCACCTCCCAGAAGACCGCTTGCCAGACCGAGTGCGAAAAGTCGCAGATACGAAAGCAGTGTCTGAAGAATGCCTGTGAGAAAGTTGTAAAAGTCCCATAAACCGGTAAGAGGCCTGATATAGATTTTCTTATCGATATTATTGAAAAGAAACAGTGTTACAAGCCCCAGAATTGTTACTCCCATCCCGATAGCTTCCGGGATAGCCAGAAGCATTGCTCCGATTCCTACCGGCCCGACCGTAAACTCTCCGATACCCAGCTCGAGAAGATCAACATGCGCAGCCCACACAAAACCACCCATAATCATCAGCATCGTGCTTACTGGCTGGAGACCGGCAAGGAATCCAGATGTTCTCATTCTGTTTCGGGATTGCATTGCGATCCCCACAAGCATCTGAATTACACCAAGGAGCAGTGCCAGGTTCATGGCCGGGAAGACCTGACCAGCAGGACCTACCTGAGCGGAAAGAGGCGCAAAAATCTGAACACCAACAGGGAATATTGCATGTTCCTCTATCCCCGGACCTCCGAATATGGTCTGTCCGAAAAAGGTATTTAGCAAAAACCCACTTACTATTGTTGCGATTCCAAGAAAAATTCCAAGTGACATTACAGGCCTCAGCTTGGCGCTTACTTTTGCCCGACCGATGATAGCACCAATCAGAAGGATAAGACCATAGCCCACGTCCCCCAGACAAAGTCCAAAGAACAGTGCGAAAAACGGAGCCATAAACGGAGTGACATCCAGCTCGTTATAAGATGGCAAGCTGTACATTCCTGTAATCGGTTCAAACAGAGTGGGAAAATTTCTGTTTTTCAGCTTAACAGGTACATCCTCATCCACCAAAGGATCCCTGAAGGAATACCATGCAGGGAATTTGTTCAGAAACTGGGAAAGGCTCTTTTCATTTGCGTCCGGAAACCAGCCGGAGAGTGATAGGAGTTTTCCTTCCGCTTCACTTTTAAGGGAATGGCGTGCCTTCTCATACTTGAGCTGATTGAGGCGCTGGGCGTGGAAGGCCTCCAGCTGACTGATGCAGGCAACCATTTTTCTCAGAGATTTCTCTGTCTTTGAGAGCTTAGTTTTCAGGTCAGAAATTTTCTGATCCAATTCACTCAGGGAATATTCCGGTATTCTCTGTTCTTCAGCTTCCGGCACGTCTGATTTCTCACCACGTTCCAGCACTACAAAGTGCACTGAAGCTTCCCCTCTGTTGACAACTTCAAGGATGTATTCTGACCAGTTTACAGTATCGAACTTTTTTGCAGGCATAACAAACAGGCGCATGGTTATCCCGGCCTCCTCAAGAAGCCTGAGTCGTTTGGGATCGAAATCCCCCCAGGGCTCAAGAGCCTGCCTGTCTTTTTGAAGAACTGCTATATCCTGTTCGAGTTTGTCTTTTTTCGATTCAAGGTCATCAAAGCGATGGAGCAGCTCCATCGGGTCGCCAAGATCCCTGCTTTCTGGAGCAATCTTTTCCTCCGCCTGAATCTTCTTCAGACTGGTGATTACCCGTTCGGTAAGATGCACCACACCGGCCAGATCCTGCACAAGATGGGATTCTTTTGCAGCTTCGCTCTCTGTAATGTGTACCACACCAAGATCACGAAGTTTTTCCAGAAAAGCCTCCTTTTCCCGGTGATAGAGAAGGAGATCCATTTTTTTCATCTGAACTATCATTACGCAGCCTCCGCAGCGGCAATCTTCACCTTAAGGATTTTCTGTGAGGATTTGGAAAGGTTCTCTTCATCCTCAAGAAAACGCTTTATTTTTTGTATAGCTTCATTGAACTCTGGAATCTGCACCTTTTCATACAGGTTTACTTTCTGTGTGGTCTTTTTCCGGGCATATTCCAGAATATCTACTTTCTTCAGCGCCAGTTCCATACTTATCTTCAGTTCAGAAATACTTTTAAGTATCTCCACACCCTCAGGAATCCACGCTGGTTCACTCATAAGACTGTATCTGACAACTTCAAAATCCACATTCTTCAGTACAGGTGTTTTTACTCCCGCGATCTTTTTTATATCGATATCTACATTTTTTATAGTGATAAGATCTCCGGGAATCTCGCTCCACAGTCTATAGGTCTGCTGAATAGAATCATGCTTTTCCCTGATTTTTTTTTCCAGCTCCCCCACCTGCTCTTTTGCCTTCTTTACTTCGAGACGAAGTGCACTCTCTTTAGCCACAAGAGTTGGCAGGGCGTTTTCCCGGATCTTCAGATCACGGTTAAGCTGCTGAAGATAGGTCTTGTTGTATTGAAATTTAATAGGCATTCTTTTCTCCTTAAAAAATGCGCAGAGCAATGCTCAAAGGGCTTTGATACATCATCAGCTTGTTGATCCGGCCCAATACTTGTCCATAACTTCTGCCTTTATACCCACTTCATCCTTTGAGAAGTACTTGCCGAAAAGATGCCAGGCAGTATCAAGCATTGCATCCACTTCAATATTGATATCGATAGCAAGGAGTTCCCGTGAATACTGTTTTGCAAAGTCAAGAGTACGGCTGTCATATTCTGTAAGATCGAATCCGTTTTCCAGTTTGGTTTTCGCATTCGCTGCATCGGCATAAAGACGAATCGCAGCATTCATCACCTGGGGATGATCCTCGCGGGTCTTTTTACCAATCACAAGCTGTTTGAGACGCGAAAGACTTCTGAACGGATCAATAATCACCTTGGCAATATCGGTATCTCTGCGAAGGTAAAGCTGTCCCTCAGTGATGTACCCGGTGTTATCGGGAATCGCATGAGTGATATCTCCGCCCGAAAGAGTAGTTACAGCAATAATGGTTATGGAACCCCCGTCTGGGTACTGAGCAGCCTTTTCATAAATTCTGGCCAAATCACTGTAAAGCGATCCGGGCATACTGTCTTTTGAGGGGATCTGGTCCATTCGGTTTGACACGATGGAAAGAGCATCCGCATAAAGGGTCATGTCCGTAAGAAGCACAAGGACATTAGCCTGCTGAGTGGTTGCAAAATGCTCAGCAGCGCTCAGGCACATGTCAGGCACCAATAGACGTTCCACTGGCGGGTTTTCTGTAGTATTGACAAAGGCAGTGATGCGATCGAGCGCACCGGCACTGTCAAAAAGTGTCTTGTAGTAAAGGTAATCATCATTTGACATCCCCATCCCGCCCAGAATGATCATATCAGCCTTTGCACGGAGCGCCACGTCTGCCATAACCTGGTTGAAGGGCTGGTCGGGATCTGCAAAGAAGGGGATTTTCTGTCCTGAAACAAGAGTATTGTTAAGGTCGATACCGGCAATACCTGTTGCTATCAGCTCTGAAGGCTGTTTGCGCTGCACCGGATTCACCGATGGTCCGCCCACTTCTACTTCAACTCCTTCGATGTCCGGCCCCCCGTCGATAGGCTGCCCGTAAGCGTTGAAGAATCTGCCCTTGAGTTCATCGGAAACTTTCAGTGTAGGGGGCTTGCCCAAAAATACCACTTCGGCATCAGTTGCAATACCCTGTGTACCGGGAAATATCTGAAGGGTTATTTTACTTCCATTAATTTTCACAACCTGTGCAGGACGCCCGTCTACAAGGGCCATCTCTTCATTGGCCACCCCTTCAGCATCGATTGTGCACGTTGCTTTTGTTACATTTTCAATATGAGTATAAATTTTCTGAAATGCTTTTGTTTTCATCAGTTCTTCCTCTCCCCGTTTTCCTTAAGCGTTGGCAGCCTGTGATGTGGTTTTGGATACCCTTTCGGCCAGCAGATCATCGAGCTGCTTTTCGAGGTTGTTGAAAGTTTCATTCCTGAATTCCTGATAGTTCATCTGACGCATAATGTTTATGATTCTCTTGAAATAAATTCCGATCTCTTCAAAACTTTCAAATTCAAATTCAGCTTCGCAGATATCCAGCACCTTATTTAACGTAACCTGCTGTCTTTTTATCGGTGTGGAAGAATCAACCTTATCGAAAGCATCCTGCTGCAGAATTACAAAATCGATTATCTCTGATTTGTTAAAAATGATATGGTACTCAAGCGGTACCCCATCATCACCAAGAATATTGATCTGATCCCTGGCCTCTTTACCTCTAAGAAGAGTGTCTTTTACTTTTGTTACTTTGTCCACCCATCCCGGTTCAATTGTTTTATCAAGATACTCGATCACCTCACTGTATTCGAGGTATTTTGAGTAACTTTCGATCGGATCAACTGCCGGATAGCGTTTACTGTCAGCTCTGTTCTGGGAGAGAGCGTAGAAACAACGTGCGGCCTTCTTTGTCGACTCGGTAACAGGCTCCTTAAGATTACCACCCGCCGGACTCACCGTTCCGATAAATGTAATTGATCCGCTCTGCCCGTTATTAAGGTAGACAAATCCTGCTCTGGAATAGAATGAGGCAATGATTGCAGGAAGGTCCATGGGGAATGCATCAGGTCCGGGAAGTTCTTCCATTCTGTTTGACATCTCACGGAGAGCCTGAGCCCAGCGTGATGTGGAATCAGCAAGAAGAAGCACCTTAAGACCCATCATGCGGTAGTATTCTGCGATTGTCATACCTGTATACACACTGGCTTCACGTGCTGCGACGGGCATATTCGATGTATTACAGATGATAATTGTTCTTTCTATGAGTTTTCTGCCTGTTCTGGGGTCATCAAGCTCGGGGAACTCGGTGAAAATCTCCACCACCTCATTTGCACGTTCCCCGCAGGCAACAACAATGATGAGGTCCGCTTCAGCATATTTGGAAAGCGAGTGCTGAAGAACAGTTTTTCCGCAGCCGAAAGGACCGGGAATAAATCCTGTTCCACCCTCAGTCACAGGATTAAGTGTGTCAATGGTTCGGATACCTGTTTCCATAATTTTGAAAGGACGGGGCTTGTTTTTAAACCCTTTCACTTCAACCTTTACAGGCCAGTTCATGGTCATGTTCAGATTGTGCTGATTTCCCTGCGAATCGGTTATAACCGCGATATTATCACTTACAGTGTAATCTCCTTCAGAAACTATCGACTTAACCGTGCAGGTTCCTTCAATATTGAATGGCACCATAATCTTATGATCGATCCAGCCCTCTTTTACATTACCGATCCAGTCGGCAGCCTGGACTGTATCGCCCTCTTTCACCAGAGGTGTAAAATGCCATTTTGTTTCTGCATTGAGAGCAGGAGTGTATTCCCCTCTTTTAAGAAAAACCCCGCTCATGGCATCAAGGTCGTTCTGAAGACCGTCATAGTTTCTGGACAGCATACCAGGTCCCAGTGTAACTTCGAGCATACGGCCGGTGAATTCAGCAACACAGCCAACAAAGAGACCTCGAGTACTCTCAAACACCTGTACATAGGCATTTTTTCCGGTGATTTTGATCACCTCAGCCATCAGTCTGGTACCTTTAAGATCTATGTAACAGATCTCATTCTGGGCTACAGGGCCGTCTACTTCTATAGTAACCAGGTTGGAAACAATACCGGTTACTTTTCCCTTGGTGCTCATCGTTATCCTCCACGATATATGATATAAAGAAAATTGTACTTTGTTATTTCAAGCAACTCCAAGCCTTCACTCAGCGAAAAACCCCTCCCCGCTCTGCTTAAAACCCTTCGGGAACGGAATAGCTGTTTTTGAGATCCTCTACAAGCCTGTCAAGTTTTGCCTTTCCGGTTTCGGGATCCAGCTTCAGCCACCTCTCGACTATCATCAGCTTTATGGTGAACGCTGCAATTGTTTCAATCTGGAAATAGGAAAAGGTTGTCAATTCATCGACAGTCTCCCACCTGAGCTGATCGATCCCTTTTTCCATATCGGTAAGATTCCCCTTACTGAGACTCAGAACCCGTTCCAGCCAGGGGAGAGTTGATGAGAGACCGAAATCGGGAGCTGAACTGCGAAGAATCGCTTCTGTCACCTCATTTTGTCCGATTACTGTAAATACCGCAGCCCGATCACGATCGGTTGCCAGGGCGTCTATGTGTTCGAGATTTTTTCGGCAATTAACCGCAGTAAGAATATTGCTGAGGTTCAGTTCGAAAGTAAACCACTCCCTGAGAAACTTGTTTTTATGAGCCGTTACCCAGTCGAAAAAGAGCTGGTTCAGCTGATCTTCAGGGATAAGACCCGCAAACAGATCCCGGTTTTCACTATGAGCCGCAAGGAACTGCTGCATGTAGTGGGGAAGCGGTTGTGGGTTGCGAATTGAGGACATCAGCTCCTCTTGGGAAAAATTGCCGCGGGGGTCAAATTTTTCATGCCTGGACTCGACAATCCTGATAAGATTGGCATTGTCCACAGGAAGACGCAATGCCCTGATTATTTCGATATCCTTTATATGGAGCTCTTCCTGAGCTTCTTCCATAAAAAATTCAAAAGGGACAAGGTTTTTGTTTTCATCAAGGATTAGATCGGGCAGTCCTGAGACGAAATAGTAATAATTTCTGGCCATATAGCTTACTCACCAAACAGAAAACTGCGTGTTTTTGGTCTAAGATATTCTTTAAAAAACTCCTTGAAATCTTCATCTGTAAGACTGATCTTGAATGATCCGTCAGCAGGGCCGATACGAAAACCTGATTTTATGTTTTTGCTGAATTTCACCTCCAGGCCAGTTGAGAGAAGATCTGAGGCGCCCTTTTTAAAACTTTCCTGAAGCTCCTTTTGTTTCTGCTCCGGAAGAAGCACTTCAAGGTTGGGTACTTCGCCCTGGGAAACTTTCCAGTTGCCGATAACCTGTGCAATGTACTCTTTCACTACAGCGGGATCAGACAGTGTCTGGGTTGTTGCATTATCCAGAACTTTGGCCGATACCAGGTTCACAATACTGTTTTTAATTGAAGCGACAGCCTGTGATCCTGACAATTTAAGCTCTGATTCAGTATTGCGTCTGAGCTCTTCAGCTTTCTTCCTGGAGTTTTCGATTATTCTCTCTGCTTCCTTTTTTGCCTCTGAGATGATATCGGAAGCCTTTTCTTCGCTTTCCTTGATAATTTGCTCAGCTTTGTGCTTACCCTGCTCGACACCTTCCTGATAGATTTTCTCAGTCAGTTCCTGGATTTTCTGTTCCATTGAAATACCTCTGACAAATGTATAGGTGAAATACGAATAGTGTTAATCTAACCGTTAAAACTGCCGGACTCCCGAACTAAAAGATTCTTATTACGATCTGTAAAAACCCTTTATTGCTCTTTTTAGCATTATGTTTAAAAAATATAAACGTTTAAACGCTTCACCGCAAGCAAATCCCATCCATTTCGCTGCTATTGTTTCAAACAAAATACTGTCCGGCCCACTAATAATGAAAAACTGTTCTTTTTACCAATTCAGCGCTGAAAAGGATGGTGGTGATTGATTCAGAAAAAAACTACTCCAATTCAGCAGATCTATAGTATATCAGTCCGGAATACTGTTTTCAACCAAAATAAATCTCCTCTTTCAACCCCTTCAGAGACCCTACCCAATCAGGCAGATCTTTCCCTCTGTTCACCGTTGGATAATAAAAAAATTTTTCTTTTTCTCTGCAAATCCCTTTATTAATTTCATACTCGCTCTCTTTAGTTTGGTATTCCCTTTCCCAACTTTCCCATCCTGAAAAAAACTACACTTCTAAAGGCAAAAAAAGGAGATCCTATGCGTAACCTCTCCCTCTTTTTCGCTTCGCCGGTAATACTCTTATTGCCTCTTTTGTTCCTGGTGTGCGGCCACGACATTGTCACCCATGATAATCTCACAGGTGGTTCAATTGAATTTAGGATTATAGTTCAGCAAACTCCGCTGGCAAAAACAGCGGCCCCTAACAAGAGTTTTTTTGACAGTCTTATAGTTGAGATTTCAGGAGATTTCGGGCAGATGAGGGAGGCAAGAAGGATTGATCTTCTGCGTCCCACCATTATCGATACCATAGGCGGAATACCTCCCGGCACGACAAGGCAGGTAAGAGTATGGACTGTAAACCAAAGCGGGGACACCGTACACATAGACACAGAAGAATACAGGACTGTTCGCATAGAAAGAGGATTGGTATCACAGGTCGATGTTGAACTGATTCCCGCCCTTGGCTCTATCTACATTCAGCTTACCACTATCCCAAACAGTATTGATTCGATTTTTGCTTCCTTTACATCCTTTAAAGACCAGAGAGTGTGGGAGAAGCGGGTGGAAAGAATTCCGAGGGTTTTCATTGCACTGGACAATATTCCCCACAACACAAAAGGAATGCTTTCGCTTATCGCCACAGGTAAAGAAAAAGCAGATACACTTTTCTTTGCTGAGGAGGAATTGACGGTAAGTGCACGATCTTTAAGCGAGTCATCGATCCAGTTCTTTTCAGCAAAAGGTTACATTATGGTGAGCGCCGAACTTATTCTTCCAGGAGTCACCCTGATCTCTTCATCCCTCAATTCAAATGCGTTTCTCAGGGAAGAAACCGGGGAGGTCATTATAACCGAAATCATGTACGCAGCCACCAACTCGGAGTATATTGAAATTTACAACCCCGGAGAAAGCGAGGTCTATTTTGACACACTTTTTGTGGAGCTTGACGGAACGGCCTGGGTCCATACAGAGATTTCCATTCCACCCCACTCCTATTTCGTTATAGGCAGAAAAGAAATGCCCTGGGCCGATACCTGGCACTCGAATACTGCCGCAGTTAATCTGGTGGGTACTGGCGGGGAGATCATTATCATGAATAAAGATAGCACAGTTCTTGACAGAGTGGTTTACAGTCCAGGTTCTGCAGGGCTGGAATGGCCTGTAATATCGGGCAGGCGCTCACTTGAGCTTAACAGAGAGTATTACAGTGCCAGAGCGAACAATTTCGGCAGGCACTGGTTTGCATCAGTTACAGAAATTGAAAACAGCGGGATGTTCGGTACACCGGGTTATTAGGAGAGCTACCCTATGTCAGACTTTGCTTACTTGTAAATATCACATGTGGTTATTTGCGGTCAATCGGGTACATTGTCTTTTTTTATGGTAACATTTTTCCGGCAACAAACGTTTATATTACTGAAAAGTTATAAACCAATCAACTTAACCTGTTTGAGGTTCAACTTGTTGGACAGAGGATTCAGAGAATTTTACAATAATCATGCAAATAAGGTGTACACCTTTATCTTGTGGCTTACACAAAACAGATCCTCTGCCGATGACATACTTCAGGAGGTCTTTGTCAAGGCCTGGAAATCGGAAAAAATCCCCTCAGAACAGGGGGAGCAGCTGCCCTGGCTTTACAGAGTGGCACGCAACGCTGCAATCGACCATTACCGGAAAACCAGACGGTTTACCGACCTGAAGAGAGATTACACCCTTGAGCAGAAATCCTGTTGTGGTTTGCCCACAGAGGATAAGGGGATCTGGGCCTGGCTGGAAAAGCTTGCGTACACGGAAAAATCGATACTGTATCTCCACCTTCGGGACGGATACAGTTACAGAGAAATAGGTGAAATAATGGGTATGACAGAGAATAATGTCAGAGTAAAAGCGTTCAGGGCTTTGAAAAAACTTAAAGAAAACTCATCAAAGAAGGCTCTATGATAGACACGATGAAGGATCATCCGACAGAAGAGATGCTTCTTGAATATGCACTGGGGGAGGGATCTGCTGAAATCAAAGAGCATGTAAGAAACTGCAGCGACTGTATGGAGTATGTCCGGGAAATTGCAAGAGTTAAAAATGTGATCAGCAGTATCGGGGAGGAGGATGTTCCCCCCAGGGTTCGGGAGAGAATTTTCAGAAAAAGTAAAGGCGGGCTTAGGCAAACTGCTCAGTTAAAACACCCCTTGCGCTTTCCATTCGTTATCGGAATGCTGACCATGTTTGTGGTACTTCTGCTGTACTATCTCTACATTTATTTGTGATGCGGTTTCGGGACAAAGTAGTCGGCAGAACAGTTGGAGGTGTTTAGTGAAGGAGGAGACACACCAGCTCTCCTCCTTTTTTTCGATAACCAAAGTGAGGGAATTTTCAATATTTCGCATCCGCAAATTCGACCCAGCCACCCGCTTTCACAAGCGCCTCATCGAAACCTGAAAGTGCGAAAGGAGATTCAATCTTCTTGTCCGCAGATGAGAAGAGAAGTTTCTTGTTATCGAGATCTATTTCACAGGTGACCTGCTCTGAGTCCGCAAGCGTGAATATCTTCTCTATCTCTTCCTGTGGCAGTTCGATTGCCATCATACCGCAATTGAAGACGTTCTGTCTGAAAATACGTGCGTAGCTTGAAGCGATAACGCAGGTTATATCATTCACCTCAAGAGCCCACGGGGCATGTTCTCTGGATGATCCGCAGCCGAAATTATCTCTTGTTACCACCACTCTGGCTTTTCCGCGCCACTTGCCGGCAGGATCAAATCCCTCAAGATTCAGATCCTCAAGAAGATATGGTGCGAGGGCTTCCTTTTTCACTTCTGTAAGATACTTTGCAGGAATGATCTCATCCGTGTTTATATCTGATCTGTCGAGAAACAGAACTTCTCCGCCGAACTTTTTCATCTTTATATCCTTTTCTGTGAATTTCAGTTTTAAACTACATCTCTGGGATCAGTCAGGTGTCCCTTTATGCCGCTTGCTGCAGCAGTGGAGGGGCTGGCAAGATGTACCATTCCGCCCTTACCCATTCTTCCGTTGAAATTACGGTTAGTGGTTGAAACGCACACTTCCCCCTCAGCGAGCACGCCGGTTGACATTCCAAGACACGCTCCGCATGTTGGATTTGCTACACAGTAACCCGCTTCCATAAATATATCGATCAATCCCTCTTTCATCGCCTGGCGATATATGTCAGGGGTTGCAGGACTCACTATACCGCGTACACCGAAGGCAAGCTTTTTACCCTTGGTTACGGCAGCGGCTTCCCGCAGATCGCTGATTCTGCCGTTTGTACAACTGCCTATGTAAACCTGGTCGATCTTCTGATCAGAAATTTCCTTTACATTTTTAACCTGGTCGGGCTTGTAGCCAACTGTTACCACCGGCTGAAGCTCAGAAACATCTATTGTCAGCTCTTTTGTATACTGGGCATCGGGATCAGAGTGCCACTTTTTGAAATCCTCTACCGCAGATTCTATATCATTATCGTAGTCTTCTGAAATAAAGGGCCACAGGTATTGGGCGGTTACACGGTCGGGCATGCAAAGACCGGAGGTTCCACCTGCCTCGATAGCCATATTACACAGTGTCATTCGCTGCTCCATATCAAAGCTCTCCACCACAGGACCACTGAATTCTATAACATGATCCGTTGCCCCGTTAACAGTAAGCTGATTTATAATATGAAGAATAATATCCTTGGCATAAACCGACTCCGGCACTGTGCCCTCAATTGTAACCTTTATGCTTTTGGGCTGTCTGAAAGCACACACACCCTTGAGAATACCCACTTCCAGATCTGTTGTCCCCACTCCTGCAGCAAAGGCACCAAACGCTCCGTGAGTGCAGGTGTGACTGTCACCCATAATTACGGTATATCCCGGCCTGATAAATCCTTTTTCAGGGAAAAGAGCATGACAAACACCATTGGCTCCAACATCAAAAAAGTCCTTAATAGAGTGTCTGTGAGCCCAGTCTCTTATAATTTTGGCCTGCATCGCACTTTTTGAATCTTTTGACGGAGTTACATGGTCTATAACTGCTTTGATTTTTTTTGGATCAAAAACCCTGTCTTTTTTACGCCATTCAAGATCTGCAATTGCAATCGGTGTAGTGATTTCATGACACATCACCACATCGAGCGAAAGAACATTGGTTCCCTCAAAAGGCTGGTCAACAAGATGAGCAGCAAAAATTTTTTCTGTGATAGTTTTACCCATGAGATTTATCCTTTGGAATTGAGTGTCTTTCTCGAAAATTGGCCTTATGTATTAAGTTTTTCCACTCCCGGATTATTTTATTTCGTTTATGCTGTTCAAAAATAACTATTAACCTTGTTTAAAACACGACTTTTTGTGCAATTTATCTCTTCAGACCTGTGTAATTCAGATGTTTAATATATAGCTCTGAGAAAAATATTTTTGCTTTTGCTTAAGACTTCAAACTCGCCGGAATACTAAATTACTGCTTGCCTTACATTTTTTCGCTCCTGAGCGCTAATTGGTCATTTTGATAAATTAATGCGAGAGAGTATCTCCCGATTAAAAAGTTCACCTTTTTTGACAGGATTTGTTTATTTCATACTCAGGCCTGACCAAAAACCCTACAGGTGCTTTTGGGTCGTTGTAAGTGTACATATCGATATAGATTATTACAGATTTCCCCAATCCGTCATACGAAACTTCATATCCATCAACAGGAACAGAAAATCCTCCGAAACTCCCAATCCTGGCGAAATGAAGCTCTTGTTCCTGTAAACCCATAAGCATGCTCAGGTACTTTCTCTGATTGACTGGACCTCCGCCAACCTGAACCGGGTTGGAAGGTGTGTAACCGTATGTTGAATCACTGGACAAACCACTAATTCCTTTTGCAAGCTCACTGCCATTTTCGATCCCTGGTATGGAATCCATACCCCAACGATATTTGGATGAAGTGCATCCTATAAGGAAAAAAACTACAAGTAAAAGCATACTGCATTTCATAAAATGCTCCTTTTAAAAAACGTGCTTTTCGCACACGTCTATATTTATCGGGTGAAGCTATCCGGATTTGAACAACAAGTCTGTAAAAAACCAGTTATACCAGCTCTCAAGTCAATTAGATTAATATAGTAACATTCTCCGGCTGTAAGCTCACAATTATCAAAAAGTTTAGTGACGATGAACCGGACTAATTCAGGAGAGGGGAGGTGATAAGAATCAATACACAAGCGAAATGGACTTTTATCCCGATCAAGGGTATAATAAAGTACCGATATGAATTAAGGAGTAAATGAGATTCTCATCCTTAAACATTCAGCGTATAAAGCTTGATTCCTGAAAGCTAATTTTCACAAATCAGCATGCAGATTTTAATTGCCCGTTTACTATAAAAGGAGAAAGCATGCCGTTGAGAACATTAAAGGATTTTTCTGACCCGCAGAAAAAGGTCCCGTTCCTATCCGTGATTTATCGGGAAGCGGGAGAACACCCCCAAGGGGTGTCCGTACGGGATGATTCCCGCAAGATACTCCATACACAGAACCGACGGAAGCATTCTTTCTATCTGACATTCTTTTTTTTTGACTTTTTTCTTTCAAGCCAGCTGTAGAAATAAGTGGCACTTAGGGAAAATATCACATGGAAAAGACCATCCGTCGCTATTCCTTTTGCGCCCCACTTCCATGGAGGTGAGGATGCTTTAAGGGAGGGAAGAATAATCATCCCCGTAATCCACATCGATAAAAAATGTAATAGAGCTGCAATTACTTTTCTAATATTCAGCAGTGACATTATTCCCACAACTGTACCCCAGACTGTCCCATAAAAGAAATGGACCATGTAATTGAACCGATTCTTTTTCTCTTCAACCGGTGTTACGCCCAAAACAGTGGCTCCTGCCCGGGCAGGGGTATCGCTTCCGCTTCTGCCGGTTAAATTCATTTCAATTTGCTGAGCCAGGGTCATTACTGCTGTTGCGAAAAACCCGCAAAACAACCCCTTCCCAATAACACAGCCAAGGGCTCCCAAAGGGTTCTCTTCTGATTTTCTTTTCGTCATTTTCACCTCCAATATATATGTGTGTTGATGTAAATTATGGAGGCAAATAAAGGGCCACCTTTGAATAGATGATATGGTATGAGGAATTCGGGCTTGGGGACATAAACCTTTCGGGAGATTGTAAGGCTGCTGGTTTTTTCTTTTCATATGAGTAAGGGCAGATTGATCTATGCCTGATGAATGCTAAGGTTATGGCAAGTTAGCGATTCTCAGTTTCAGGGTTAATACCCAGCGCAGCACATGATTGCAGTACAAATTGAATTGAACGGATGCGGGTTATTTTTTTTGAGGTTATTACTCCGGCAATTAAACTTGCATAAAAATTTTCTCCATCTTTTTCACAGGGCGAACGGCAGTAAGGTCCTAAAAAAAACTATCGGGTACAAATCCGCCCCAATCACTGACGAATGAGCGCTTTCGCCGGTCCTTTCCCGGGGCCAATTGTTCGAGTCCTCGAGTTTTTGCCCTTCCCCGGCGAAAGCGCGAATATTGGAGCCAGTGTGGGGCTCCCCCAAGGCGTTCTTTGCCTACTTTCTTTGGCCTTGGAAAGAAAGTAGGTCGGGGTTTGGGGCTGAAGGCCCCAGTTGTTTTTGAAACAGCGCTTCTTAGCGCTGGACTCTTAAAAAAAGTAATGAAACTCAAACACTCTCTTATACATATATAATTGCCGGAGTGATAGTTCTGTTTGAAATGGAATTTTGTTTCTGATCTTACTGTCAAGAAGCTCAGCTCTTTCCTTTTGAATAGTTAACACACACACCCCCACCCAATTCGCCAGCATTATGGCTATTGCCCTGCCGATACCGGAACTTGCCCCGGTAACAATAGCTTTTTGCCCACTTAAGAGTATTGTTTGTCAGGTGGTTTTCGACTTTCCCTGTTTTTATTTTTGTCTTTATTATTCATCTTTAATAACTACTCCGCCTTTTTAAAATATCAAATATTGATCGTTCCTTAAATTCAAGGTATTATGTGCCGGTATGCTTATTGCATTTATTTAACATTTTAGAGTTTAACAAAAAGACTAAGCATTTTTCTTTAATGTAAAATTGGAACTTCTAAACTCAATTTTGGAATTCTTTTATGAAATTTAAAAACAAGAGGGTTCTCATTACCGGAGGGACTTCTGGTATTGGTAAAGCACTTGCCTCGGTTTTATACAAAAAAGGGGCTAAAGTGGCAATCTGTGCAAGAAAAAAGGATGCTCTTAAAGAAGTAAGTTTACTTCTGCCCGGGATAGTAACCATAGCAGCCGATTTGTCAGTTAAAGAGAACCTTCTAAACATAAAAAAAACTCTCGATAAAGAGATGAATGGAATCGATATCCTTATAAACAATGCCGGTAAGATGACTCAGTTTGATATTCGTGATGGATTCCCCAATGGTTATGAGACTGAACTTGCTCTCAATCTGGGCGCTCCGGTAGAACTTACCAGGCTCTTTTTACCCCAGCTGCTTAAGCTCGATCAGGCTGCAATCATAAATGTGACATCAGGGTATGCACTATGGCCCAACAAAACTGCCCCCTTGTACTGTGCATCAAAATCAGCGCTTCACTTCTTTACCAAATCTATCAGATGGCAACTTGAAAACAGCAAAGTTAAAGTGATCGAAATACTGCCGCCACTTGTAAAAACTCCTTCTGCCACAAAGAAAGGCGGTATGGATCCCCTTGTTTTTGCATCAAAAGCTATCTCACAGATAGAAAAGGGATATACAGAGATAAAAATTGCAGAAGTAAAAAAGCTCTCCCTTTTTATGCATCTGACTCCTCCCCTAATAGACCAGATATTAAAAAGAAGATGATTGTAGTAGAGAAAAACCATTTATTGACAAATAGGTGCATATGGACTCTGTTTCTCACCTTTTCTCAATACCTGATGCAGCCGTTATGTCCTCAACCTATCTCGCCTGGCGGGGTCAGTCGATGCTTGCTCTTGGCGCTCAGGGAGACATTAAGGGAGAGGGAATTTGCGGCTATTTTTTCAGAGGCGCCCGTTTCCTCTCTTATTTCTCCTTTACAATAAACGGTCATAACCTCCACTTGTGCTCTTCAGCTAAAACGGCATTTAACAGTTTGGAATTTTTTTATATCTATCCGCCCGTACAAAACGCAGGAACCGGCGGCAGTGGTTCCGGTATGATAGAGAAAAGTGAGGGTATATCACAGCGCGGGCTTGACATAAGACTTGTTTATCATGTAAAACCTTCCGGCCTTTCACTACAGCTGCGGATAACAAACCGCTGGGATAAAGAGGCTCGGTTCAGGCTCGAAGCGAGCGCACAAACAGATTTTCTGTCTTTGGATGAGGCTTACAGCAGTGGAGCCAAAAAGAATATTGTCCAATCAAAATATACCCCTTCAGAAGATGGCTTAAGCTGTACTCACTCAGATCCGCAATTTCCTCTGCGTACAAATATAAGACTGAATGAAATCAACCAGTGGACTATAACTGAAAATCAGTTCTCAAGAACTGTTTCACTTTCTCTGGGGGAAACATTTTGTACCACCCTGGAACTTGAGCCTTTCGATCCGGCCCTTCCCCTAACTTTTGTGCAGTGGCAAAAGCGTGAAGCACGCATGGTGAGCTGGAGTGAATCCCTTACAAGACTAAAAGACAGTCCGGAGTCTCTTTTCTCTGAAACTGTCAATGGTCTCATAGATTATCTGTGCAGTGCAGCACTTCTTGAAGGAGAAAGTGATCAGTGGCTTGTCCCCGCTGCAGGATACCCCTATTACCCCTTTCTTTTTGGCAGAGATGCCCTTACAAGCAGCTGGATGATGGCTATGTTTGACAGGGGGCAGAGTATTGCCGATACACTGAGCAGACTCGGAAAGTTACAGGGTAAAAAAGAGGATCGGTTCAGAGATGAGCAGCCCGGAAGAATAGTTCAGCAGGCACGAAATGATTTGCCATCCAGAAAGGGAGATAATCCCTTTGACCGTTACTATGGCGATTACGCCTCCCCATTTATGTATATCATAGCTTTGGCGCATCTCTATGCCTGGAGCGGCAGTGTTTCAGATGTAAAAAAGTACTGGAACAGCTGTAAAATGATTCTTAAGTGGGCAGAAAAATATGGTGATATGGATGGAGACGGGTTCCTTGAATATTCTACCCTCTCTCCCTTAGGGCCACGACATCAGGGATGGAAAGACAGTCAGAATGCAGTGGTTGATGAATATGGTGAGCTGGTAGATTCTCCTGTAGCCACATGTGAAGTGCAGGGGTATTATTATGCAGCTCTTCAGGCCGCCTCTGTGTTTGCTTCTCTTAACAGGTCATACAGAGAAGCAGTGCAGTATGCACGGAGGGCCAAAAAGCTAAAATATCAGTTTAATAAAGCTTTTTGGGTTGAGGATGGAGGGTACATAGCATTTGGTCTCGATTCACAAAAAAGGCAGATCCGTTCAAAAACCTCCAATATGGGACACTGCCTTGCCTCAGGAATAATAGACAGCAGATATATAGAAAGAGTTGTTTCCACGCTGTTTTCATCAGATATGTTTAGCGGATGGGGTATAAGGACTCTTTCCGCCAGTAATCCATCATACAACCCTCTCAGCTATCATCTGGGGAGTATATGGCCGGTTGAAAATGCAACAATCGCTTTGGGACTTCGAAGATATGGTTTCGATAATGAAGCATTGAAATTGGTGGAGGTAAATTATGATCTGGCAAGGATGTGGAAAAAGGGACATATACCTGAATGTATCGGAGGGTACGACCGTAAGAGTGTAGGTCACCCCGGTGCTTTTCCCCGTGCCAATATGCTCCAGACCTGGAACGCTGCGGCTTTTGGGCTCTTTACCCATGTGTTGCTTGGATTACAACCGCTTGCACCTGTTAATACACTATTTATAGATCCGATTCTTCCCCACTGGCTTCCTTCTCTTACCGTAGAAAATCTTCATATTGCAGGAGCCTCCGTAAGCTTACAGTGCATACGGAGGAAAAACGGCAAAACTTCGACTAAAGTTTTACAAAAAAAGGGCAGCGTAAAGGTTTTATTTCAGCCCCCGGTCAACGCTTTTAACGTCTCTGTTTATAAGCGGCTGCTATCTCTTCTTGGAGGCAGATTTTTGGGTCATTCGTAAAGTTAACCTAAGATAATCCGGATGAGAACAGTATTCCCCCGCTGCATCCCGCCCAGCGGGATTCCGATACACATTCAATAGTTCCGGGACCCCGCTAAAGTTGCACACCTGCAGATTCGCCTTAATTCAAGCTCAAGGCGGCAGTGTCAGCACATCTTTCACAGCAATTTTTCCCTGAGCCTTGAATACCTCCTCAGAGCCTGATCATTTCTGACCGCCATACCCATTGCCTTTGGTTTACCCACAAAAACGCAGATCTCCCGGGAGCGGGTCAGAGCGGTGTAGATAAGATTGCGCTGGAGCATAATGAAGTGCTGAGTTGTAAGGGGGATAATCACTGCTCTGAATTCACACCCCTGGCTTTTGTGAATACTTATACAGTAGGCGGGTATAAGCTCGCTGAGGTCCTTGTGTTCATAGAAAACGGGGGTGTTGTCAAATGTAACAGAGACTGCATCATCGGAAACAGAGCTGATATAGCCTATATCCCCATTGAATACACCAAGATCATAGTTGTTTTTTATTTGCATCACCTTGTCACCGAGTATAAAATCTATCTGGCCGAAAGTGGTTTTTTGAATATTCTTATTCAGTGCTTTCTGCAGCACATTATTAATATTCTGTGTCCCAAGATCCCCCCTGTGCATGGGGGAGAGTACCTGAATATCATTTACCGAATCAAATCCGTAGCGGGCAGGCAGACGCCTTGCCACAAGATCCACAATCTTCTCCAGACAGCCCTGTGGATTTTCCTCCGGGAGGAAAAAACAGTTATCGGTTTTTGAATTGCTGAAAAGTGGCACTGCTCCATCGATAATTTCATGTGCCGCTGTTACAATTCTGCTTTGTGCGGCTTGTCTGAAAATTCGGGTAAGATGCACATGGGGGAGTGTTCTGCTTTCTATCAGATCATTGAGTACATTTCCCGCCCCCACCGAAGGGAGCTGATTGTCATCACCCAGAAAAATGAGATGGGTATTTTTGGATACCGCATTCAAAAAAGATTTCATAAGCAGTATATCCACCATCGAAACCTCATCGAGGATAATTACCTCTGCATCTATTGGATTTTCCTCATTTCTGGAAAAGGCTTCCCTCGGCTTATACTCCAGGAGACGGTGAATCGTTTTGGCCTCAAACCCCGAGACAGTACCCATTCTCTGGGCAGCTCTGCCCGTAGGTGCCGCAAGCGCAATTTTACATTTCAGCTTTTGGAAAAACGCCACTATCACCTGCATCACTGTTGTTTTCCCTGTGCCCGGTCCACCGGTGAGCAGAAGAATTTGGTTTGCAGCGGCACTTTTTACTGCTTCAATCTGTTCGGGAGCCCCTTTCCATCCCTTATCTATCTGATAGCGGCTAAGCCAGGAATCCACAGCTTCGGGCGGAAGCTTCTGTTTAACCGAGGCAAGCTGACTTATTCGAAGCTTAAGATCCGTTGCCACTTTCTGCTCTGCGTTGTAAAACAGAGGCAGATACACCGCATCATCCTCTTTTATGAAAATTTTTGCATTCACCGCATGATCAAGAGAGAAGGTTATCAGCTCCTTATCTACATTGAGGATCTCTTCTGCCCGGCAACAGAGCTCTTCTGCAGGAAGAAACAGGTGTCCCTCATTTGATGCCTCCTGAAGTACAAATGTCAGTCCTGCCCGGATCCTTTTGTAAGAATCGTGTGCAAAGTTTAACTTTCCGGCTATCGCATCTGCCTTTTTAAACCCCACACCCCACACCGCATCAATCAGCGCATACGGATTCTCACAAATCCTCTTCTGTGATTCTGCCCCCCATGCCTTATAAATCTTGCTTATCATGTTCAGCGACACATCAAACTCCTGAAGAAAAATCATCAGCTCTCGCATCCGCCTCTGTCCCTCCCAGCCGCTTCTGATCTTTTCAAGAGTTTTTGGCCCTATACCCTGAACTTCTACAAGGCGTTCCGGATGGTTATCCAGAATATCCATTGTTTCGAGACCAAAAGTATCAATGATCATTTTCGCCCTGACTTCACCAATATTACTGATAAATCCTGAGCTTAGAAGCTTTTTAAGTCCCTCAATGGTGGTGGGTTTTACTATGCTGAAACCGCTTACAGAAAGCTGGTGGCCAAATTTTTTGTGCCTTTGCCACTTACCCTCACAGCATATCGTCTCACCCTTGCGTATGGTGGGTAGATTCCCTACACAGGTTACAGTTCCATTCGATTTTGTGTGAAGCTGAATGACGGTGAAACCATTATCCTCGTTCTGATAGGTTATGGTTCCAACGGTTCCCTCGATTCTTTCCATATGTATAAAATAGTTTCGGGTAGATAGGATTTAAATTTCCCTCACTGGTGTCTGATGATCTATTTTTAGAAGTCACAGATCACAAAAGAGGTATATATATGTATGAAGTCACCACAGAAAGTCATTTCTCCGCTGCCCACCGTCTGAGAAATTACAGCGGCCCATGCGAAAATATCCACGGTCACAACTGGCTTGTAAGAGTTACAGTACGCTGCTCCACACTCGATGATTGCGGGATAGGGATAGATTTCAAACTGCTCAGGAAAAAACTCAAGGATGTTCTCGATGAGTTTGATCACAAGGATCTGAATCTGGTATTTGGAGAAACGGGCCTCAATCCCTCATCTGAAAATATCGCCCGATACATCTACGAATTACTCGATAAATCTCTGGGCGATTCCAATGCATCCATGGCAAGGGTGGAGGTGCACGAAACCCCGGGAAACTACGCCACCTACTACGTGTGAAAAATATGGAAGTAATCGAGATTTTCAAAAGCATCCAGGGAGAATCCTCTTACTCAGGCAGGCTCTGTTCATTTGTGCGCCTGAAAGGGTGCAACCTCAACTGCGTGTGGTGCGATACAGAGTATGCGGTGAATGAGAATGGTACGGTTCTGGATGTGGGGGAAATTGTTTCTTTGGTGAAGCAGCATCACACAAAGCTGGTCGAGATCACAGGCGGAGAACCACTTCTTCAGGACAGTACACCACGGCTCTGCTCAGAATTTCTGGACAGGGGATACACTGTTTTGGTTGAAACAAACGGAAGCCTTGACATCGGCAAACTACCATCAGGGGTTCTGCGCATCATCGATATCAAGTGCCCCGACAGCGGAGAAGGTTTGAGTTTCCGGATGGATAACCTTGATCTTCTGACCAAACAGGATGAATGTAAATTCGTGGTGGCATCGGTTAAAGATCTCAACTGGGCCTCATCATTTATCAAGAAACATGATCTCACCTCCCGCTGTACTCTGTTTTTATCCCCTGCAGGTGGTCTTATAGGGAGCTGTGAAGTGGCAGATTTTATCGTTGAAAACTCTATGGATGTCAGGCTTGGAGTGCAGCTCCATAAGCTGATCTGGGGTGAGAGGAGGGGTGTATGAGCAACAAAAAAGCAGTTATACTGCTCAGCGGCGGAATAGACAGTGCAACCTGCGCAGCCATTGCCAAAGATGAAGGGTATCAGTTGTATGGAATGAGTTTCTCATACGGGCAGAGGCACGCTGTGGAGCTTGAAGCAGCCAAAAGAACCGGGAAGTTTTTCTCGATACATGAACATCGCATTATTTCTCTTGATCCGGCTGCATTCAGTTCAAACGCCCTTACTGATGATATCGAAGTGCCCAAAAACGGAAACGATAAGGATTCCATACCGGTCACTTATGTGCCTGCAAGAAATACCATTTTTCTCTCCCTTGCACTGGGGTGGGCTGAGGTACTTGAGGTTAATGATATTTTCATCGGAGTCAATGCGGTGGATTATTCAGGATATCCCGACTGTAGGCCTGAATTCATCTCCTCCTTTGAGGCAATGGCAAACCTGGCCACCAAAGCAGCTGTAAACGGGAGAAAAATTCACATCCGCACACCGCTAATGAATTTAAGTAAAGCACAGATTATTCAAACAGGTACAAAGCTTGGATTCGATTACTCTCTTACACACAGCTGTTACGATCCCTCGTCAGACGGAGCGGCATGCGGAGAGTGTGACAGTTGTCTAATCAGAAAAGCCGGATTCAAAAAGGCCGGTGTTAAAGATCCCACAAGGTATATCACCCTCAACGCTGTTTGACGAGGAGATAATCTGGATGGGAAAAGCTGAAACTGTCTCAAAACTAAAAGAATAGGTTTGACGGCTCCCGCGGAGTGTTCGTGTAAACTTACCGATTCCCTTACAAATGCATCCCCGCACTCCATCATGCGAAGTTATCCCGGACACACTTCTGGCCAGAAATACCACGGTGCGGGTGGACAAATTCCGATTGTCCAGTCCCGCGTACGCTGTGCCTATCCCAAACCTGCCTAACATTTCTGAAATTTTAGATTTGTGGAAATCCTGTATTTATATTAATACACCCAAATTATCAATGCTTCCTGATCACTTACGGGTATTATTCCGGAAGTCAAAAAAAAAGTTTGTCTATTAACCTTTAGCTCTTTCGGGGAAATTGGGAAAACAATGGATTCTTCATCGGACACACAGTACGCAATCAACATAAAAGGGCTTCACAAATCTTTTGGAAAGCTTAAGGTTCTCGAAGGAGTAGATTTTGGAGTTAAAAGGGGAGAAGTTGTTGCACTTCTTGGCCCCAACGGCTCTGGGAAAACAACAATAGTACGGATCCTTTCCACTTTGCTTAAAGCCGATAGAGGAGATATCAGCGTAGGCGGCTATGATGTTGTCAGAGAGGGTGAGAAAGTACGATCTGTAATCGGTCTCACAGGGCAATACGCAGCAGTTGACGAATATCTTACCGCCAGAGAGAACCTGAGAATGATGGGTCGTCTGTATCATCTTAACAGAAAGCTTACCGATTCCCGCACCGAGCAATTACTCAAACAGTTTGACCTGATGGATGCAGCCAACCGGTATGTAAAGACCTACTCGGGAGGTATGCGCAGGCGGCTTGATCTGGCCGTAAGCCTTATAGCCACCCCGCCCATACTGTTTCTTGACGAACCAACGACTGCACTTGACCCGCGCAGCAGAGTTGAGATGTGGAATATTGTCGAAGAGCTGGTCAGAGGAGGAACCACAATTCTGCTTACCACACAACATCTGGAGGAAGCTGACAGGCTGGCTGACAGAATTATCGTGATAAATAAGGGCCGGGTGATAGCACAGGGAACAGCAGACCAACTCAAAAGATCGGTAGGTACGGAAAAAATCCATTTCACCTTTGCCCATATAAATGACCTCAGAAAAGCCTCCATGCTTATTGAAAAAACTGAACACACCACCGATGAGAAACAGAAAAGTTTATTGGTCAGCAACAAACAGGGTATCAGGATGCTCAAGGATCTGCTACAGAAATTTGAGCATGAACAAATAAATGTCACAGGGCTGGCCTGCAGTAAACCAACTCTGGATGATGTATTCATAAAATTGACAGGGCAAAAAGCTGCCCAAGAAAAAAACGACAACTCCAATTTTCATTCACAGGAATAAAAATGTCTGAACAATCGATACAGAACAAATTCTACTGGTTAATGAGTGACTTTGCCGTGCTCACCAAACGAAGTGCTGTCTATATACTCAGGAATTTGGATCAGGCACTGTCGACACTGTTTACCCCAATTATGTTTCTTCTCCTTTTCCGATACGTATTTGGTGAAGCAATAGAAACTCCGGGAATCCCCTATGTGGATTTTCTTTTTGCGGGAATACTGGTCCAGACAATCGCTTTTGGCTCCACTTATACAGCTATAGGAGTCACTACAGATATCCGAAGAGGCATAGTAGACAGATTTAAAAGCCTGCCAATGGCAAATTCTGCTCTGCTTGTGGGACACACCGTTACAGATCTTATTCGAAACACTATTTCAACTGTTATCATGATACTTGCGGGACTCGTGGTAGGGTTCAGACCTACTGCCAATGTGTATGAATGGATATTGACCTTTGCAATTCTTATGCTTTTTACCTTCGCAATGTCATGGCTCTCTGCAATCATGGGGCTTGTGTCAAAATCAATTGAAGGTGTGCAGTGGATAACCTTTGTGGTGGTTTTCCCTATTACCTTCATAAGCAGCGCCTTTGTTCCTACTGAAACCATGGTCCCGGGGCTTAGAGCCTTTGCCGAAAATCAGCCAATTACCCATGTGATAGAAGCGGTAAGGGCGCTAACAATCGGCACACCCTTAAGAAATCACGGATGGCTTGCAATACTGTGGTCAGTGGGAATTCTGATCTCTTCCTACATTGTGGCTGTGTACCTCTTTAACCGAAAGACAACAGCCATATAAAATTGTTACCCACTCAGGGATTTTAAAATAACCAAAGATAATCTGGAGAGGAAAAGCTGAGACTGTCTCAAATTAAAAGGATGGTTTTGACGGCTTCCGCTCAGAATTCATTACTCCTTTTTAAAACAAAGAACACTTCGACTCTCGATTAGAAATCGGGACGCTCCGTGCGAGCGGAAAAAAAACCGGACCCAAAGTCCGAATTTCCCTACCGGGGTTAGAGACCTTACCAATATTAATAAAGACAGAAAAAATTGCATGGAAAACAGGATGATCTGGATGGTCGAGGTAATTTGCAGATTACAACTGTCTACGCCCCCCTGCTGTTTCACCTTAAAACAGAGTGAAACGCCTTTTTGTTTCAAAACTAAACAAGGCTAACTCCTTACCCCGCAAAGAATTAGCCTAAGGGCGCAATTTTTCCTTTTGGCACACCCCTTGCATATAATAGCGATTGAAAAAACATCACACAAAAACCTAAAAAGGAGGTTCACTATGAACGGAATCATCAGATACTCAGCCCCCGTTAACACACTTTCTGACTGGATCGACAACTTCTTTGCAGACACAGGGTTTGAATCTCCAAATCGTCAGCTTGCAAAGGGAACATGGCCTAGGGTAGATGTCTCCGAAGATGAGGAAAATTACAGGCTTCACGCCGATCTGCCCGGTATGGACAAAAAGGATATAAACATCAGAATCGAAAACGGAGTACTCTATATGGAAGGAGAAAAGAAGGAGGAGGTTAAAAGAGAAAAAGGCCGGTATACTCATCTGGAAAGAAACTTCGGAAAATTCTCAAGATCTTTCACACTTCCGGAAGAAATCGATCAGGAGCGGATTGAGGGAAAAATGGAAAACGGAGTTCTGGAGCTTGTATTGCCAAAGAATGAAAAAGCCAAACCAAAGAAACTCCAGATCAAGATAAACTAAAAACCACCCGAACAGGGGAGTCCCGCAAAAAGGGGACTCCCTGCCACTATTCTCCGGTTACCTGCACCCGGACTTTTCTGTTTCTTGCCCTGTTATCATGATCGATAATCACTATCTGCTGCCAGGTCCCAAGTGTCATTGACCCATTTACCACAGGCACCGTGATCCCCGGCCCCATAAGTGTTGCTCTCATGTGGGAAAATCCATTGTCATCACCCCAGGTTTCTGAGTGATGAGAGTGAATTTTGCTCGATATCAGCTCTTCCAGCTTCTCCTGCACATCCCTGACAAGAGCAGGCTCATATTCCATGGTTGAAACAGATGCAGTAGAACCGATAACAAAAACCGCCACGGTTCCGTTTTGCACTTCACTTCTGCTCACTATCTGCTCTACTTTGGAGGTGATATCCTTTATGTCTGAAAAACCTTTCATCGAAAGCTCGATATATTCACCGATTACCATATTCTGTCCTCCTCCTGAAAAGTTTTTGAGGTTTTTTGATATAGAAAGGGGGAGACCGTCGGGTAACCGGCGGTGCTATGGAACTCTTCTGGGGGATATCGTGAGGGTTGCCGGAACTACATCCGCATGGAATTCACTTACCCCTGAATTCCTTTATCCTGCTTTTTGCCTCTTCCAAACAAACTCAGGATTTTCTTCCAGTAGAGTTTCACCGCATAGAGAGAACCGAGAACAGAAGCAATTACGATTTGAAGTACATAGCTTCCGGTACCCATGTCAATATAACAGTATGCGGGGCTGGTTAATCCCAGTACAAACAGCATTGAAAAAATCAGTTTTACAATCATAAAAATTTTCTCCTTAGGTAGAGAAAATAGTTATGTACCCTGAGACACACCAGTTATTTTGCAACTTTGGAGAATATTTGAAGAACCATTTTCGCTTCGGGGTGAATCCTTTTGCATCTTGAAGAAACGTTCTCTGGCCTCTGAGCGCAGTTTTTTGTTTCTCTTATATCTCACCTGATCCCAGGTTTGGTTTACATCGAGCCCGAAAAGTTCATGGATCAGCTTCAGATAGTAAGCAGCTGCTTTGGAGTAGAGCCGGTGAATAAAAAGCGTTTTCCCCTCTTTTATGCAAAAGTCAAATACCGGATCATACGGTATAAGGGTATCGGTTACTTTGTCCGGATATTTTTTAGTAAGGTCCTTAAGATACTGTTTCTGACGATTGGTGTTTTTAAAGTTATTGGGGATGATTTTTGTTACAGAACACTCGTTTCTGAATTTTTCCCTCAGTACCCGATGCATCTCCTCTATTCCGTTAAGTGCAAAGTAGGACAGTTCTGTGGGGATGAATATCTCATCAGCAGCATGCACAGAAGCTTCCTGAACGATATCTATTCCCGGAGAGTTATCGATCAGTATAAAATCATAAAACCGGTGCAGGGAACTGAACACGATCGCTTTTTGAAGTATGTAAGGGTCTTTTATATCTCCGCTTGACAAGAGTGGGTGTGATGTTATCACGTGGAAATTCTCTATCCCTGTCTCATGTATCGCACCAAGAAGATTCTTACCCGCCATACCCACTGAGCAGCGGTAAACATCACGGATATTCGGATACACCACATCATTATCAAACAGCAATGAAAGATTGTGCTGGCTGTCATTATCTATCGCAAGAACCCTGAACCCTACAAGAGCCAAAGCCTGGGAAACATTGATCGTAAAAGTGGTTTTCCCTACTCCGCCCTTGTAGTTTAATACGGATAATATTTTCATTTTAAAATATCCCGTTCTTAACCAATGAGGTGTCTTTTTATCATACCACCTTTTCATCCTTTGTGCTACAGAAATCATCCTCCCGCTTTTTCGTCACAATTCAATGCTTTTTCCTCCTGAGACAGTATATTTAAAAGAGTGCCAACGAAGAATCTTACCCGAAAAGGAGTTTGTTCTGCTGAAGAAAGAGAGAAATATTGAATCGGAAAATGTATTTACGCTCATATGTCTTTCTGCAATGACCCTGGGCCTGTATATACCTTTATGGTTTATTTTCAGAAAAAATGAACTTAACCGGATGCAGTCTGAAGAAAAGATCAGTTCCGAGATAATTATCTGCGCTCTGATTCTGGCCGGATGCAGTCTCACTGTTTGGGGGTTGTCATTTACTCCATTCCTTGGACAGAGTACTCTATACCGGCCATTGAGGAACCTTATGTATCTTTTTGATGTCTCGCTTTTTGTGATAATAACAATCCAGAGCTTTAAGGCAAAGCGGATCCTCAGCAACCATTTCGATCAACGATTTTCAAAAAAACAGCCTTTTTCAGATATTTACACCCTCGTTTTTCAGATTTTTTACCTTCAATACAAAATAAACAGGTATAACGAATTTAAATCTTTAGAAAATACCTTTAATAAGTTTAGGGAACAGATCGTAGATTAATATCTGTTACACCGTGGTATCACTGATCAGTTGCCAGAAAAGTTACACTGATGATTCGAGTTAAACTATTTTTAAGCAGTTCAGAGCAGTGCACAACCGAATCTCGCTCAGTTAAACCATTTTTTTTCTCTGTCCTCCCCAAAACAAAGCAGACAGAACACAACAGTAACTTTATCTATACAAAGAAGAGAGTACAATGCCCAGATTATTTGATTTAATACCGGACAATTCACGCAAAGAGCTCATAACAGAGGCAAGGAAAACCAAACGGAGAGCAAAAGCTCCGGGCAAAACCAAGGCTTCAGCTGAAAAAATCAAAGAGAAGGCAGCGACTCTCAATGTACCCGATTTCGTGGCGTTTGATGTTGAAACAACTGGGCTGGATTTCAAGAATGACCGCATTATAGAGATCGGTGCTGTCAGATTTATCAACGGAAAGCCTGAAGAGGAGTTCAGCACCTTTATCAATGCAGGTGTACCGATTCCAGAGCATATCACCCGTCTTACCAGCATAACCGAAGAACAGATGCGCACCGGCCCCACATTTTCAGAAACCGCAGTTAAACTGCTTGAATTCATAGGCGACCTTCCGCTTTGCGGCCATCAGGTAGAATTTGATGCCACTTTTATAAACGAAGAGCTTAAGAGAGCAAGCTTTCCCTCTGTATCGATGAAGCTGCTCGATACCGCACTGCTATCCCGCATTCTTCTTCAGGAAACAGGGCGATTCTCTCTTAAACATGTGTGCGCAACACTCTCCGTTACTCTTGATAACGCGCACCGGGCTCTCCATGATGCAAGGGCCTCCGGAGAAGTCGCAGCCAAGCTTGTACCCCGGCTTGCAACCCTTCCCCTGAATATTCGACAGACACTTGCAGTCTGTGCTCCCGGTTCGCTGTTTAAAACCTTAATGCTTCGCACCCTTGGCAAGACCAGGGCAGCGGTTTCGCTTAACAGTGGCATTATTTATAAATCGGCTCAAAAAATGGAAGTTCCTGAGTGGCATCTTGAAATTGACAGAGAGGAGATCTCCAGTCTTTTTTCCGAAGGAAGCGAACTGAGCAGTACAGTCAAACAGTTCCTCCCCCGTGAATCACAGCGTCAGATGGCCCTTTATGTTACCGATACCCTCAACAGCAACCAGATCCTTGTGGCAGAAGCCGGGACCGGAACAGGCAAATCACTGGCATATCTTGTACCCGCAGCACGCCACGCGGTAAAAAACAACAGCAGAGTGATTATATCCACACGCACCCGCAATCTTCAGGATCAGCTTATAAGCAAGGACCTACCCATAGCTGCCTCCCTGAGCGGGGGAGAGCTGAAATATTGTACTCTCAAGGGTCGCTCAAATTATCTGTGCCGAAACCGGTGGGTGAAACTTCTAACGGGTGAACTTGGCAATCTTTCCCCAAGAGAACGTTTTGCAATACTGCCGCTGATAAACTGGTCCGAGACAACTGTCACCGGTGATATCGAAGAGCAAAATCAGTTCAGTCCCAGATGGTTTGCAAAAATCTGGAACCTTATCAATGCAGAAGGTCACGAGTGCACAGGGCGACGCTGCACCTATTACTCGAGCTGTTTTCTGAACAAAGCGCGCCATCAGGCACAAAGTTCCCATATCGTTGTTATCAACCATGCTCTTTTCTATTCAGATATCTGCTCTGAGAGCTCTTTTCTTGGTCCTGTGGGATCAATAATTTTCGATGAAGCTCATCATCTTGAATCGAGCGGTCACACCCATCTCAGAACCGAGCTTGACACTAACAGAATAAAGCTTTTTCTGGACCGGATTCAGAATACATTCCAAAGTGCAGGCGAATATAAACAGGATCCCACAATTAGCGGATTGGGTAAAAATCTCAAAACCCATCTCAAACATCTTCGGAAAAGATCAAAGGAGATGTTGCAGGAACTCGCAGTATGGGCAAAAGAGGAGCATCCCGACTCCGAGCGGGAATATCAGATCGGATATTATGAGAACTCACTGAGCCGCCTTGTGGAACTATCTGCATTCGATATAATCCTCTCTCAGCTTCAGGACACACTTTCAAATATCAAACAGGCTGCCGGGGCTCTTCCTGAGAGCAGTGAAAAGAAAGATGATTTCATCTCTGAAGTCCAAAGCAGTATGGAGCGCACTTCTCAGCTTCGTGCAGACCTTCAGTACCTGAGCGCGGCCAAAACAGAGGATCATGTTTTCTGGATCGAGGGTAATCACGAGAAGAACTGGACAAAGCTGTGCGGTGTTCCTCTTGATATAAGCAGCATCCTTTCTGAAATCTGGGAAAGGTGCAAAGGGGGAGTTGTTTTCACATCCGCTACCCTTGCAACTTTTGGCAATACAGATTATTTCAGAAAAAACACCGGACTGTTTGTGCACGAAAAACGTACCACTTCTGTTGTTTTCCCTGGTCCCTACAGCCCAGATCAAATGATTGCAGGAGGAATCAGAAATGCTCCCGATCCGGACAACCCCGATTTCCCACCATATGCTGCAGATGCCATTACCACCATACATAAGGAAACAGGGAAAAACATTCTCGTACTGTTTACATCAAACAACATGCTTAAATCAGTGTACAACAGTTTGAAGGGAAGAAGCGAAATCGGTAACAACAGCCTTCTGGCACAAGGGTACAGCGGAACACGCCACGCCATGCTCGAACAGTTCAAGCAGAGCGAGAACATGATTCTTCTTGGAACCGACAGTTTCTGGGAGGGGATCGATGTTCCGGGTGAAAGCTGCGAGATCGTCATCATGCCACGCCTGCCCTTCCCGGTTCCCTCACACCCTCTTACAAGAGCGGTTTCAAGAAAGGTCGAAAGAGAGAGCGGGGATTCCTTTTTCTCCTTCTCGGTACCGGAAGCACTGATCAAATATCGACAGGGTGCAGGCAGACTTATCCGTTCATCAAACGATAGGGGAGTCCTTCTGGTTCTCGATAACAGGATTCTCTCAAAAGGGTATGGAAAACAGTTCACCCGATCGCTCAAGACAGATTTTCAGGATTTTAATTCAGTTGAAGGAACTGTTAGCGCCATGAAGAATTTCTTCTCGGGCGAACCCGGTGAAGAATGTCGTATAAGATATGAACCGCTGGAGGATATGTGAAACGGAAAATATCACTTATAACAGCTCTTTTTTTAAGCACCTTAATTATTGGCTGCGGTGTCTACTCTTTCAGTGGGTCGACTCTGCCGGGCCATCTCAAAAGTGTTAACATACCGCTTTTTGCCAATTCTACCCTTGAACCTGGTATAGCCGAGATATTAACCCAGGAACTTGACCGGGATATCTTAAGATCCAATCTTCTGAGAATCGTAAACGACAACGGCGATGCGACCATAACAGGAACCATAACGTCCTACAGTAACAGACCTTACACCTACACTTCACCTGAAGAGCGTCAGGTCGATGTCGAGCAGTACAGAGTAGTTATCTCAGCCGATGTGAAGTTCTATGACAACATCCGTCAACAAGCGCTGTTCGAAGGTGTAGTAAATGGTGAAGGAGTGTATGACTTCTCAAAAGAAACAGAAGAGCTGGGGAAGCAGCGCGCAATTGAAGAGATGGTCGAGAAAATCATGCAAAACTCAGTACAAAGCTGGTAAGGAGATATAGGGATGTCCAAAACATTATCATTTCATAAGATGGAAGGCCTCGGTAACGATTTTATAGTTACCGGAGATGTCTCTGCAGAAGAAACAGAACAGATCAGAGGATCTTTTGAGGCATTATGCCACCGTAGAACAGGTATCGGTGCAGACGGGGTTATTTTGGTACTTCCATCCCAAACAGCCGATTTCACCATGAGAATCTTCAACTCAGATGGCTCTGAAGCTGAAATGTGTGGTAATGGAATACGATGCTTTGCCAAATATCTTCAAATGCATAACCTCACACCTCTGCAAGAGGTTAAAATTCAAACACTTGCAGGAACCATCATGGTTAGCCCAACCAGTAACGACTGCTACAGGGTAAATATGGGAAAACCTGTGCTTGACCCCTCTCTCATACCACTGAACACAGAGCTGATCGGGCAAACCAAAGATCCTTTCATGATGAGAGAGGTAAAATGCGACGATAAGACATTTAAAATCAGTGCTTTATCAATGGGTAACCCCCATGCGGTCCTCTATACAGAAAATCTTACAGACCAGTTGGTTAATCATTACGGGCCTATCCTTGAAAGCCACGGGATATTTCCGCGCAAAACCAATGTGGAGTTCATTAAGGTGCTGTCAGACAACGAGATACAGATGCGGGTATATGAAAGAGGGTGCGGGGAGACCCAGGCATGCGGCACTGGAGCCTGCGCTGCAGCTGTCAGCGGTGTGATAAACAAAATGCATGGGAAAAAGGTTACTGTTCATCTTCTCGGGGGTGATCTTCATATCGAATGGCAGGGTGAAGAAACAGATCCTGTTTTCATGACCGGTCCGGCAAAAGAAGTTTTCAGGGGAAGTGTGAAGATATGAGTGTTTTCGAGGCGCTGATGCTTATCTGTTTTGGTGTAGGTTGGCCAATATCAATAACTAAGAGTTTAAAAACCAAAAAAGTGATCGGGAAAAGTCCTCTTTTCATGAGTATTATAATAACAGGCTATGCTAGTGGCATTGTTCATAAAATTTTCTTCCTGTTTGACTGGCTGATCATACTTTATGCCCTTAACTTGATATTCGTTGCCACTGATCTGTTTCTATATTATCGTTACAGTTCTTTGAAAAGTAATTAACAACTTATCCACAAATCAACAGGGGTTATCCACATTTCAACATTCAACCGCCAACAACCCCTGTTAAAAAGAGAACAGGTCTCTGGTGTGGAAAAAAACATTTCTGCAAACGTCTCTCTTTACGCTCGACAAACCCCAGCAAATTGATTAATTTATCTCTAACCAGCTTCCTGCACACAGCCACTTTAACCGGGGAGGATATAAAGTGAAATCGTCAAATCCGGCATTAACAGCAAAAGCATTCGAAAATTACACTCTCGAATCAGCTCAACAGGATGTCATGACACTGAGCGGCACAATCAACAAAACCGGGATCTTGTTTGCTCTTGCAGTTTCTGCAGCAACCATTTCATGGAGAAATCCCCAAATTTCCATGCTTTTGATCCTGATTGGTTTTTTGGGCGGATTCGCAATGGCTATAATTACCAGTCTGAAAAAAAACTGGTCACCAGTAACTACCCCCATATATGCCCTGCTCCAGGGTGCTGCACTGGGGGGAATCTCGCTGATCTTTGAACAAATGTTTGATGGTATTGTGATGAATGCGCTTTTGCTGACCTTTGGTGTCATGCTGATAATGCTTACCGCCTATAAAACGGGAGTGATAAATCCAACCGAGAAGTTCAAAGCGGGCGTAGTAAGTGCAACCGGTGCTATAGCCCTTGCCTATCTGGCATCGATGGCTTTACGGTTATTTGGTGTTCAAACAAGCTTTTTTTCCGGTAATTCAATGATGTCTATAGCTATAAGTGGTGTTATAGTGGTTGTAGCAGCCCTTAATCTTGTGCTGGATTTCGATTTTATCGAAAACGCTTCAGGTAAAGGACTTCCAAAGCATATGGAGTGGTATGCAGCATTTGGACTAATGGTGACTCTTATCTGGCTCTATCTTGAGATTCTCAGATTGCTTGCTAAACTGAACAGCAGAAGGTAATCCCGGCATTAAAGCCTGTTCAGTTAATTTTCTCTATTTCCCTGAAAACCCTGCGGCTCATAAAAAGCTCTGCATACTGTTTAAGAATGGGGATGTCTGCAGGAGCCCATTCCAGGGCTGCAGCCTGTAGGGGAGTTACCCAGAAGATCTCCTCATGTTCATGAGGAATGGGGACCCCTTCAGATATACCGCAGATGTAGGGTATTAAAAAAATGGTAAAGGTGGGGTAGTGATGACAGTAAGGTTCAAGCCTTGACCCCACCTTAACTTTTATTCCAAGCTCCTCTTCCAGTTCTCTTTCCAGTGCCTTGATTTCCTGCTCTTTTTCATCAATTTTTCCTCCCGGAAATTCCCACAACCCACACTGATCCTGACAGATTCCCCTTTTAGCAGCCAGAACACGGCCACGCTTGTCAAGAATAAGGGCACACACTACCGGAATCGGTTTGCTGCTTTGACCGGTGCTCACGATGCCTTTGCACCCTTTCCGAAGGTAAACACCTGTCCAATGTTTGGATAGTGCACGTTCTCGTAACCCTTTGATCTCAGACCATCTATCAGGGGGATGGCCTGCTCTGGCTCACCGTGGAAAAGAAAAATGTCTTTGAGCCTGTCGGGTGAGTTTATCGACACGTAGTCGAGAAGTTCTCTCCTGTCTGCATGCGCACTGAATGTATCAAGCATTTTTACTTTACACCTTACCCTGTGCTCTTCGCCAAATATTCTTACCACCTCCTCACCATCCATTATCTTCCTGGCTAGAGTGTCTTTTGCTGCATATCCCACAAACAGCACCAGATTTCTTGGGTTGTGGATATTATTTCTGAGGTGATGAAGAACCCTTCCCCCTTCGGCCATTCCCGAAGCTGAGATAATTATGTGGGGAAAGGACATCCCGTTAAGTTTTTTTGATTCCTCGGCATCCCGGACATAAGTAAGTCTGCGATATCCGAAGGGATCCTCTTTGTCTGTCAGGAATATCCTTTTTGTTTCTCTATCAAGGTAATTGAGATAGGATCTGAATACCTCTGTTGCATGACAGGCCAGAGGACTGTCCACATAAACCGGAATATCGGGGATGCGGTTTTGGTTGAACAGTTTGTGAAGCACATACACCAGCTGCTGTGTTCTGCCTACTGCAAACGAGGGGATAATCATTTTGCCGCCATTTGCAGCGGTTTCCCTGACCATGGTGGCGAGCTCCTCCTCCACATCATCAATAGCTCCATGGTGACGATTACCATAGGTACACTCCATAATAAGAATATCGAGATCCCGCAGAACATTGGGATCATTCGTAAGCATCATGCCCGGCCTTCCGATATCCCCTGTGAAACCGATTCTGTAGCTCTTGTTGTCTTCTGTGATTTCAAGGTGTATCCCTGCTGAGCCAAGTATATGACCCGCATCCCTGAACATTGCATCTACTCCCGGAGCGATGGAAAATGACTTATTAAACTCGATACCTACAAACATATCCAAGGCCGCCTCAACATCACGGATAGAATATAGCGCAACCATTTCCGGCTGATGCTGGCGGCGACGGATTTTGTTTACCCACTCGATATCTTTCTCCTGGAGGTAGGCGGAATCCCTTAACATTATTTTGCACAGTTCCACTGTTGCGGGAGTGGCGTAAATAGAGCCTCTGAACCCCTGTTTCACGAGATTGGGGATATTACCGCTGTGATCTATGTGAGCATGACTTAGAATCAGAACATCGACTTCCGATGGGTTGAAAAGGAAGTTGTGGTTTTTTTCGTAAGTCTCATGGCGTCTGCCCTGAAACATTCCACACTCCAGAAGAATCTTCTTCCCGTTGACAGAAAATAGCACCTGTGATCCGGTTACCGTCTGAGCTGCCCCGCAGAATTGAATTTGCATAATTTCCGACCTTTCTTATACGTTACCACCGGGTGGGATAGCGGAAATAGTACCTCTACTATAATTGTATTACCTTTTCATGAAAACTACAACCAAAAAAGGCTCCTGATCTTTCAGGAGCCTTTTTTCCGTAACCAAATATGTATAGAGAAGAAGCGATTTTACTCCAGAGGTTCTTTCATTGCACGGTTTATTCCTTCACGGCTGAAAGATATCGAATGTACAAAAACCTCTTCTGCGGTGTTGGTGAGGATCTCCTCTCCGTAGTACTCTCTCAGCTTGAATTTTCTCAGTATGAAACGATTGGGTTCCAGAAGAGTACCTTCTGCGTTAAGCATGAATTTCCCTTTCTCACCACTGTGAAGAGTCACTTTGGAGCCGAAATCATAGATATAATCGATACTGTCCAGAGTGATCCTTTTTTCCCCGTTTTCATTCACTATCATCATATGAGGATAGCAGTCGACTCTTCCCAATCTCGAATAACCGCTTCCAGCAACATAGCCGCTTGACATGATCTGAACATCCATACTGGTCTTAACTGTCACCTCACCTTCCCCGGGAAATCTTCGGTCGAGATCCACTTCATGAAATCCCAGGTAAAGTGTCCAGAACCGTGCCTCTCCTGTGGTATTTTCAACTGTACCATACCACATTTTTCTCTCGATTATGGAACGTGCAGGAGTTGAAACTGCTGCTAAAACCAAAAAAGTTAAAACCGATGCCAAAAATGCTTTCCTGTTCATCTCTCCTCCTAAATCTTATAACACTTTTGTTTCTCAATGACTCTACCTCTTGCAGTTTCCCTGCAACACCCGTTATACCTTAATAATACTGTGGTTTTTTCTACTTTGCTGAAAGTTTTGCACAATACAGTGTCTTTTCCCTGAAGCAGCCTTTTCTGTATTTACTCTTCAAAATTCTTCTCCCTTTCCCCTGCGTCCTCCTCTTCTTTCTCTTTAATGAGCGCGGGGAAATACAGTTGGATCGATGTTCCACTGCCCGGCTCTGAGTCTATGGTGATCTGTCCCCCATGATTGCGAATGGTGGAATATGCCATTGTAAGCCCCAGCCCTACATTGTTCTCCCTGGTGGTAAAATATGGATCAAATATTCTGGTCAAGATATCAGAGGGGATTCCCGGTCCGTTATCACTTATGATTACCTTTACCCAGGGGGGGCCAGCAGTTCCCTGAAGGAGCGGGTTAGTTTCATCGTTATAATTAGAGGCGGAAATTGTCACCGTCCCTCCCAGGGGCATAGCCTGATCGGCATTCAGTATTATATTGTTTAACACCTGATCGATCTGTCCTCTGTCTACCTCAACTTCATACAGATCATCATCGATCTGGAGATTATACTCAGAATCGAGGCCATTCATATAATATCCAACAGAATTCTCGATTAGCTCTTTAAGTGAGGTGATTTCTCTTTCTGGCATTCCACTCCTGGCAAACGTTAAGAGCTGATTGATAAGACCCGAGGCATTGAAGGCCGCCTTCTCAGCAGCAGTTATCAGCTGGCTTGTTTCAGAAGAGATATCGAGCCCGATCTTGGCCATGAAAAGATTGGTGATTATACCCGACAAAAGAGTACTGAACTCATTTGCAATACCACTTGCCAGTATGCTCAGAGATTCCAGTTTTCGTGATTTGAATAACTCCTCTTCTATTTTTTTCCTGTCTGTTATATCACTGAAAACTATCACACTGCCATAGTATTCACCCGTTGGGTCGTTTATGGGAGAACTGGTTTCAGAGATCGTTTTGACCATACCAGCCTGTTTGGAATGAATTTCATACGACTTGAAGATGAAATCTGTAGAATCTGATTTGTTTTCAGGATAATGCCTGACCCTCTCTCCTTTTGTGATCTCATACACCTCATACACTTCCCGCAGATGCCTTCCGCACGCCTCAGAGATCTCAACCCCGGTCATTTCTGCCGCTGCATCGTTAAAAAGCATAATCATTCCATCTTTATCGGTCGCTATAACCCCATCTCTTATCGAGCGAAGCGTGACAGAGAGTTTATCCTGTTCAGCTTTAAGATGACGCTCAGCCCGAATCCGTTCATGATTTTCAAGCCTTAACTTACTGTTAACTTCGGTCAGTTCTGCGGTACGCTCCTCTACTTTCTGTTCAAGCTCCTCCCTTGCACTCTGAAGAGAAATGTTGGCACTTTCAATCTCTGTAATGTCTCTTATCACAAAGGCACAGCCGCGTGGTTTACCCCTATTATCGAGCAATACAGACCAGGACACAAGTGCCGGAAACAGTTTGCCGTCCGATTTCTTTAACCTGGTCTTCATCTCCACACAGCTTTTGTGGCCATGATTCTCAATTGAGTCGATATCATGAAGGAAATCAAGCACAGCTGAGCCATGTTTTCCCAAAAGATCTGCTTTGCACATTTCCACCATCGACATAAGCATAGGGTTAATGATCTCAATTTTCATGCGTTTGTTTAAAACCATGACTCCCTCGGACATAGTTTCAATCACTGCTGAGGCAACCAGGCCGGGGCTGATGGAGAAAAGCTTTTCGCTGTTGACTGCATGCCCGATTATCACAGCCATCACTGCAAATGAGATGTTTATAAGCTCAGGTATTCTGATTGAAAAAAGCGGTATCAGCAGCTCACTAAAAAATCCCAGAATAAAGGGGATTGATACGGCTATAAGCACATACCCGACACGTCTCTTTTCTTCAGGGACCTTTTGAGACCGATAATAGATTGTAAGCATTACAATTACAAGAATGCTTACCGCAGCTCCAAGAAAAGTGATAATATCTATGACAACATTATCAGCACGCGCATAGGTCCATCCCCAATAGCTTGCTACGAGAACAGGAGTGTGGAAAAACTGCTTTGCCAAAATGATTAACAGTGCGGGGAAATAAACTAACCAGCCCAGTAATTTTGGTTTTCGGGACAGAGAGTTTTTAGTGTAAGCGAGTGTAAAATGAAGAAGCAATGCGATCGAAAGGGGCCACACGACTCTGAATGAATAGTAAAAATATGCTCTTTCAATGCTTTCTGACTGCCTGAGCAGAAATTCGATAAACGACCAGTAGGCAAAGGAAATGCACAGCAAAGAGAATATCCGGTTAAGTTTTTCTTTGCTGTTTCTGTGGAACACCAAGCATGCCACAGCGGTACACAAAACAGAGGAGAATAAAGACAATAAAGCAAAAACGCTTACCATTTTCGAAGCATATACCTTTACATTTTAAGTGAATTGATGACGGTAGAAACAGCGGACGGCAATCGGCGGCTGTTTAAATTCATTTAAGAATACCATTCATTCCATTGTTTTTTCAATCTCTTTTCAATTCCGGAGATATTTTTCCCTCAAACCGATTACCGCAGAAAGGATAATGTAACAAATAAATTTCTGTTTTAATCGAAGACTTTACCTGAGTGACTTGCCAAAGTTATATTTCCGAGATATTTTTTATCTCAGATATAAACAATTTCAGGAAAAAAGATGGATCTCTCCAAAGCACTGATAATTATCCCAACATACAATGAGCGGGAAAATATCGCTCTTCTGATTCCGGAAATAAAGAAGATTGTCCCTGACGCTCACATTTTGGTTGTCGACGATTCTTCACCGGACAAGACTTCCGATTGTGTGAAAGAGCTCTCAAAAGCTATCCCCGGGGTTCATATTCTCGACAGACCGCGCAAAGAAGGTTTGGGCAAAGCATATATAAGCGGTTTTAAATGGGCTCTTGAGAGAGATTATGAACTTATCTTTGAGATGGATGCAGATTTTTCCCACAACCCTCAGTACCTGCCCAGCTTCATAGAAAGCGCCAAAGAAAATGATCTTATCATCGGCTCCAGGTATATCTGCGGGGTGAATGTTGTCAATTGGCCCATGAACCGTCTTTTACTCAGCTATTTTGCCAACCTTTTTGCCAGAAAACTTACAGGCATACCGGTAAAAGACTGCACCGGCGGTTTTAAATGTTTCAGACGAAAAGTTCTTGAATCCCTGAATCTGGATTCCATTGCTTCGTCCGGGTACTCCTTCCAGATCGAATTGAACTTTTTTGCCTGGAAAAAAGGATTTAAACTTAAAGAGATTCCTATTATTTTCGCAGACCGCCAGCGCGGAGTTTCGAAAATGTCGACTAAAATTATAAGAGAAGCCCTGTTTCTTACATGGAAACTCCGTCTTTCATCACGTTTTAAAACCGGAAAAAAAGCTAATTGATATGACAGATCAGTTTAAACCTACTATCTCTGTAATCATTGTTAATTATAAGGTTCCCGAAAGTCTTTGCGAAGCACTCAAATCACTTCGGGAAACTCAGCTTTACGATCAATGCGAAATAATTGTCGTTGATAATGCCTCTAAAGACAACTCCCGGTCTCTTATTACCGAAACATTTCCCGAAGTACAGTGGATTCAGCTTAAAAACAATATCGGGTTTGGGAAAGCCTGCAATGCAGGAGCGCGTCAGGCCAGGGGAGAATTTCTCCTGCTGCTTAACCCCGATACAATGGTTTCGAAAAACATCCTTGTCAGATGTATTGATTTCATACGCAAAAAACCCAATGTCGGCATGATCGGACCCAAAATCCTCAATCCCGACGGATCTCTTCAGGCAAGCTGCAGAAGATCCTTTCCTACTCCTTCGGCGGCATTGTTTTATTTCAGCGGACTGAGCAGACTTTTTCCCAAAAGCAGAAGACTGGGGCAGTACAATCTCACCTATATGAATGATAATGAGTCAGCGGAAGTTGATGCCATTTCCGGCTCTTTTATGTTTATGCCACTTTCTGTATTCCGGGAGGTGGAAGGGTTTGATGAACGATTTTTCATGTATGGTGAAGATATTGATCTTTGCTGGCGCATAAGAAAAAAAGGGTACACTATCTGGTACCATCCCGATATCCAAATCATCCACACAAAAGGGAAAAGTTCCACCAAAAGAATTATCAGATCCCGTATCGCATTCTATGAAGCCATGATTATCTTCACCAAGAAATACCGGGCACATCACGAAGGATTTTTTCCTAAATGGTTTATCTTTTTCGGTATCGTTTTGCAGGCTTCATTCAATATTGGCGCAATCCTTCTTAAAACTGCAACTGCAGCCATAACTGATACAATCCTCGCAAACAGCGCTCTATTTGCAGTAATCACAGCAACAAGCATGATTAATAATGAGCCATCCCCTTATATAGGGGATTCACTGCTAAAACTGGTTGTCGCTCACCTTATGCTGACAAGCTGTTTTATATTCTCATTTCTGTACAATGGTATCTATTCACGGAAACACTACACTCCGAAAAACGGACTGCTCTCTGGAGTCCTGGCCTCCGCTCTTTTTCTCTCCCTGGTTTTTGGGGCACGGATAAATGTCATTCCTTATCAGAGATATGGTATCACGCTGCTTTTTACCTCTTTGCTTATGGTGGGATGGAGAGAGACTCTTCCCAGGTTTCTTAGCCGGCTTAAAAGAATGATTTTCACTCCGTCCAAGATAATTATTATCGGGGATGGACCAGTGACATCAAAACTAATCACAAATTTCGAGCAAAAAAAAGAGTACACAATACTTGGTATCGTACACGATCTCCATGAAAAGAATGACGCCTCGGTCGATGGATATCCGATTCTTGGATCGGTTCACAATCTAAAGAGCATTTTGGAACAACACAACATAGACACCATAATTGTTGCCACCCAACACCCCTGGTATTCACACATCATAGAAAATATCGCGGGAACAAACAGGAGAAATTTCGACATTCGCTGGGTACCCCAACATATCTTCCCACAGAATGGTGAAAACATTCCCCAGACAATCCCCCTGTACAGTTTTTCCTGATCAAAACAAAGAGCAAAGAAAAAGTGAAGGAACTGTGGCAGAAAACATTTTCCGATTCTATTTTCTTTGTGCCAAATATGCAGAACATAACCTAAAAACAATACGCTTCAACCTACATATCCCAAGGAGATCTTTTCAGAATGCCTTTAGATATTACCCAACAGATCGCAGAGGATTTTTCACTTAACCTTACACAAACCCAAAACACATTGTCTCTTTTTGATGAAGGTGGCACAGTCCCTTTCATAGCCCGATACCGCAAAGAGATGACCGGTTCACTTGACGAAATACAGATCAGGGATATACAGCATCGCTACACTTACTACAAAGAACTTGAAGAGCGCAAAGAGAGCATCCTTGAGAGTATCAAATCCCAGGGAAAGCTTACCCCTGAACTGCAGAAGAAAATAATCGACACACTCAATAAAACTGAGCTTGAAGACCTCTACCTTCCCTACAAACCGAAACGCACCACAAGAGCAACCAAAGCAAAAGAGGCAGGACTTGAGCCTCTCGCCCTGTGGCTTTTTGAGCTCAACTCAGCAGATGCCGATATCACAGAAAAAGCAAATGAGTTTCTCAATCCGGAAAAAGAGATCGACACTCCCCAGAAAGCACTCCAGGGAGCAAGCGACATCCTCGCAGAGCAGCTTTCTGATGATGCAGAGATAAGAAAAACTCTCAGAGAGCTTGCAATCGAATCGGGAAATATCAAAAGCAGTGTTAAAAAAGAGTTTGAGAAGCAGAAAAGCAAATTTGAAATGTATTATGATTTCAGCGAAAAAGTCAGCACTCTTCCTGCTCACCGAATTTTGGCGATGCTCCGCGGAGAACGGGAAAAGGTGCTTCGCCTATCACTTGAAATGCCCCAGGAATCCGCACTCCATCAGCTTAGAAAGGCACTGATCCGATTCCCTGAAAGTTCTGCGGCACAACTGCTCGAATCAACCGTACAGGACAGCTATGAACGCCTGCTTCTTCCCGCCACTGAAACAGAGATCAGAAAAGAGATCAGAGACAGGGCAGAGGCTGAATCCTTCAAAGTGTTTGGAAAGAACCTTGAAGCACTTCTGCTTTCCCCACCGGCAGGAAGAAAATCTGTTATCGGAATCGACCCGGGATTCAGGACTGGCTGCAAGGTTGTGGTCGTTGATGACACCGGGAAGTTTATTGAAAACTGTACAATCTATCCACACGAACCACAAAACAAAAAAGATGAAGCCAAAGCTGTTATTCTTGCACTTGTACAGAAACACAAAACAGATCTCATAGCCATCGGAAACGGAACAGCCGGAAGAGAAACAGAAGAGTTTATACGTGCTGTTTTAAAGGATGCCCCGAAAGAATCAAGACCTCTCAGTCTCATTGTCAATGAGTCTGGAGCAAGTATCTACAGCGCTTCCGATACAGCGATCAAGGAGTTTCCAGATCTGGACCTTACAGTCAGAGGAGCAATCTCTATAGCACGCAGACTTCAGGACCCTTTGTCCGAGCTGGTAAAAATTGATCCCAAGTCAATAGGAGTTGGTCAGTATCAGCACGACGTGAACCAGAATAAACTCAAGGATGAACTCGATGAAGTTGTGGAGAGCTGTGTAAACAGGGTAGGGGTGGATATAAACCTGGCTTCCGAAGAGTTATTAAAATTCGTTTCGGGCCTCAACCGTCTTACAGCTTCGAATATCGTGAAGCACAGAAATAAAAATGGTGCATTCAGCAGCCGTGATGAACTGATGAATGTTTCCGGTATGGGGGATAAAAAATTCCAGCTCTCTGCCGGGTTTTTAAGAATAGCCGGTGCGAAGAACATTTTGGACAATTCATCTGTTCATCCTGAAAGATATGGGTTAGTCGAGAAAATGTCCCAGGAGCTTAAGACTTCGGTTCGTGAGCTTATAGGGAATTCCGTTTTGATAAGAAGTATAAAAAAGGAACAGTTTGTAAGCGATGAAGTAGGGCTTCCTACAATAGAGGACATATTGAAGGAGTTGGAGCGTCCAGGAAGAGATCCCAGGGAAGAGTTCCATTATGCCCGCTTCAATGAGGATATAAATGAAATTTCAGACCTTAAAGAGGGAATGATTCTCGAGGGAACTGTGACAAACGTTACCAATTTCGGAGCATTCGTTGATATCGGAGTGCACCAGGATGGCCTTGTTCACATCTCACAGCTATCAAACAGTTTTGTTTCCGATCCCGCCCAGGTTGTCAAAGTTGGTCAGGTCGTAAAGGTGAGAGTTATAAGCGCCGATGCAGAGCTGAAAAGAATTTCCCTTTCCATGAAACTTGAGCCTGAGCAGGGTGAGAGTGCAAGAAAAGGACCTTCATCTTTTAAGGATAAAGGTAACAGGAGAAAAGAAGAGGGAAAAAAGAGTACCAAACTTAAGACAATTAAACCAAAAATAAATATTAAGCGTCTTTTACCCTGATTTAGCTTACGGTAAACGAGCGTTTTGTAAGGGCAGGCAGCAGCTGGAAGAGAATTTGCTTTAGATATGGGTCATAGGGAATCACTTTTTAGGAGAAAGGCTTTATGACCCCTGAAAAACTCAAAAAACAGCAGCTGCTTGATTTTCTTGACAGTAAGATTTTCGATCCGGTATTGGAAGCTCTTCCCGAGCAGTATTCAACCGAACGTGAGAAGAAGATGCTCATTGATGTTCAGGAAATTGCCCGTTATGAAAAAGACCACTACCACTTCCAGTTAATGTCAGCCAAAGAGATTAAAGAGGAGTATCTAAAAGAGGTTTCCAGAGATGGTGGCGGAAGAATCTCACGGGAACTTGAAGATCTTGAACTGCCCAAATTGCACCTTTTCAGAGAGCAATTTCTCGACCTTTGCAGAGAACTTCAAATCTAAGCAGATGCAAAACCGAATCAATTTCCTCACTGTGGAGGTAACTAAAATATGGCATCTATTGATCTGAACAAAGAAGAACGTGACGTTTTGGCTGAAATTCTCGAAAATACTCTCTCTGATCTTAGAATGGAAATTCCCCATACAGACAGCCCGTTCTATAAAGACAGTTTGAGGAGCAAAAAAGCAGTCGTCTTGTCGATAATACAAAAACTTAAAGAGGCGATGACAGACTCATAACCATTTTTTTCCCCACTCTTATCTAATAATCTGGACTTCTTCATGTACAATGTACTATTTTAAAAATCTTAATTCAGGAGGACTAGGATAATTGGTAATCCAGCGGTCTTGAAAACCGCCGACCTTGCGGTCTTGGGGGTTCGAGTCCCTCGTCCTCCGCCATCAAGTTTCAAAGCCGCTTCGCCCTGAAGGCAAAGCGGCTTTCTTTTTATGATAGCAGATCCGCTTCACCTGTTGAATAGATGAACAGAGTGGTGGGTAATTTTTCCAATAATGCCCCGACTGAACTTTGAAACTGCCCCGCATACTGCTCTTCCGGTAAACTCAGCCCCAGAAACACTACAGTAGCATCTGAGGAGTACTCGTATAATAAATCGCTGAATTTTTTCCCCGAGAAAACTATCTCAATATCTGCATCTATTCTGGCCGCATCTATAAGCCTTTTCATCTCGCTGTAGGATTCACTTTTTTGAGAGATCTCTGTTACCACACGCAATATCCTTATCTGTGCCCCAGACCATTCAGGATTCAACGTTAAAAGATAGGCCAGAATGACCATAAGGGAACCGTTTTGCTCACCTCTCCACCATATATCAATGCGCTTTCTTCCTTTATCAGGCAATCCGTTGTCGTGAACCAACACAACACTCATATCAAGCATTGCTGCAGTTTTAAGAGAACGCAGATAACCTGCGGCTCGGGAAGGATCCCCCGACCAGCCAAACAGTGCCAGGTTGGGTTTGATAGGACCAATCGAGGTTGATTGTAAAAACATGTTCAGGCCCTGATCAAAATCCCGCGTTATCAGCACTTCAGGAAAAGCCCTTATTTTGTGTTCTTTAACAAAAGTGTCAAGTTTTGAGATTGTTGCGGTACGCTCTTCAAGCATGTTATCAAGCTTTCCCTGCTGAAGCAAAGCCATGGTCACTATACCTCTTCCGCTGCTGAGCCAGTCTGCATATTTTACCAGAGTGAGTCTGCGCTTGGGGTTACCCGAGAGCACAACAATCGTGGGTCGCCAGTTCTTGGAGTGAACGGGAAGCTGTGAGAGCCTGAAAAGATGATCCCTTGTTCTGCTGTATACAAAGCCACGTCTGGCATCCCCAAATGATGCTTCCATGATAAATCTTTTTACATAGAGAAAAATAGAGAAAACAAGAAATGTGGCTGCAACAGCGACCGGTGCATCTACAAGAAATGAAACCGCAAAGCTTGCCCCTGCTCCTATAAGTGCAGGAAACCAGTGGAAAAACTTGAACCTTGGTCTGAATGAAGGGTTTTTGGTAAATGACTCCACAAATGCCGCGAGATTGGTTATACCGTACGTCCAAAGAAAAAGCATAGTTACCAAAGATGCAACTATATTGAATGCTTCCCCGTCACCTCCGTTCCTTGCAAGATAGATCACCAGAAAGCTTATGGCAAAAGTCAGATAAAGCGCTCTTCTTGGTTCTCCGTTTTTTCCAAGGTGGGAAAATGGTGAAGCGGGTTTAAGGATTTTGTCCTGACCCAGGGACTGCAGGACCCTCGGAGCTCCAAGCAGTGACCCGATTGCACTTGAAATTGTGGCACAAAAAACCCCGCCAATAACTAAGAATCCGCTAAAAAGGGGAGCTATGGACACAAGGCTATGAAAGGGGGAATTTATCAGATCATTTCTTGAAATGGCTCCTCCTACCAAAATAACCTGAGCCGCATATATGAAAAATCCTGCTCCTATTGCGAACAGTGTCCCCATCGGAATAGATCTGGAGGGGTTTTTGAGATCCCCTGACATATTGACTCCGGCCATTATTCCTGTCACTGCAGGAAAATATATGGCAAACAGCGCCCAGAATGAGAACTGGATCTCCTGTGGAGCACGTAAATTATTTCTTAACAGAGTTATATCGAAATTAAGAGCAGCTCCCCCAATAAATGCAAGGATAGCGAGCCCGAGAATGGCCATAATTGCATACTGAGCCTTTATCGCCCAACCTGCACCGATATACGCTATACTAAACAGAAATAGCAGTGTTACAATTGCGATCAGTCCGAAATAGGGCTGAAGCGGTGGGATAAAGGCAAAACTGTCTGCAGTGAAAATAAGGGCTTCGGTGAAACCAAGAATATAAAACGGAACAGAGAGGGTTTGAGCAAGATACAGGGTGAGCCCGATGGTGCCCCCGAATTCAGGTCCCATAGTTCTTGAGATGAGATAGTAGGCTCCCCCTCCCTTTACCTCGGTGTTGGTTGCAATTGCTGAGATGGATAATCCTGTGAGCGCACTGATTGTTTTGGAAAGGATAAGAATAAGAAGTGTTGCGATAATGCCGGCATGCCCAATCACAAATCCGGCACGCATGAACATGATCACACCAAGGATGGTAAGTATGGAAGGGGTAAATACCCCACCAAAGGTGGAGAACTTATTCAGACCAGACTCTGCAATGGGGTCTGCTGTCTTGGCAGATTTTTCTTTGACTGGTGCTAAAGAGGATCTGCTGAGCTGATTTTGATTTCGAGTGGTAATTTGCCCTTCTCCATCAAGGTATGTTTTTCTCCTGCACCTGAATTCTTTTATCCAACTCAAGGTAAGCCCGTTTTTGTTCTGTGCATTTGTAAGCAGGCCGGATAATTTTGCCTCTGTTTACAAGTTCCTCCATCCGGTGTGCACACCAGCCAGTGATTCTTGAAACCGCAAAAATGGGAGTAAACAGCTCCTGTGGTATACCAAGCATGCTATATACAAATCCTGAATAAAAGTCTACATTTGCACTGACACCCTTGTACATTTTACTTACATTTGAGATTGCTTTTGGAGCAAGTTTTTCAACCAGACTATAAAGGGCAAACTCTTTTTCCAATCCTTTGGACTTAGCCAGTTCTTCAACATGCTGTTTGAATACAACAGCCCTTGGATCAGAAACGGAGTAAACGGCATGTCCTATTCCATATATCAGGCCCGAGTTGTCGAAAGCTTCTTTTTTCAGGATTTTATCAAGAAACCCCGACACCTCCTCTTCATCCTGCCAGTCAGATATCTCATTTTTTATACACTCAAACATCTGTACGACCTTGGCATTTGCCCCGCCATGTCGCGGGCCTTTAAGCGAACCAAGCGCAGCAGCTATTACAGAGTAGGTATCAGCTCCGGAAGAAGTCACTACATGGGCTGTAAAGGAGGAATTGTTTCCTCCTCCATGCTCTGCATGAAGCACCAGTGCCAAATCAAGCAGTTCTGCCTCCAGGCGTGTATAGCTGCTGTCATGTCTGAGCATATGCAGTATATTTTCCGCTGTGGAAAGCTCAGGATTTGGGGGATGGATCACAAGTGAATTATTCCCGTGGAAATGGGAGTACGCCTGATAGCCATAAACAGCTAAAAGGGGGAAGGTGGTTATGAGCTGAAGACTTTGTCGCAAAACATTGGGGATAGAAATATCATCAGCACTCTCATCATAGCTGTACAGAGCAAGTACAGTCCTTGCAAGCACATTCATCATATCCCTGCTTGGGGCTTTCATGATCATATCCCGTACAAAGCCACGTGGCAGAGTTCTGAATTCAGTAAGTATGTTCTCAAACTCTTCCAGCTGTTCACCTGTAGGCAGATTTCCAAACAAAAGCAGGTAACAGGTTTCCTCAAACCCAAAACGGCCATCTTTCCGGAAACCATTTACCAGGTCGATAATGTTGACCCCTCTGTAACTCAATCGACCAGGCACCGGAACCATCTCCCCTTCATCAAGAACGTAGGAGTGCACCTCCCCGATGCGTGTCAACCCGGCTAAAACACCTCTTCCACTTATATCCCGAAGCCCTCTCTTTACTTCATATTTCTTATATAATTCAGCTTCAACAGTATTACATTTGTTGACAGAATCGCTCCATTCATTAACTACCTGAGAAAAACTTCTGCAGTTATTTAACGTTTCTTCCATGCCTGCTCCTGTAAATGCGTTCTGTGAATCAGAAAACATTCAGATTATCGAACCCCTGAGCTTAACGAGGATTCCAGCTTTGGGCAGATGAAATGATCAGTGCCAGAAAAGCCATCATCCCTACCGCAAGCCACACCTGCCTTTTGTGGTCATATTCCCTGCGAACAATCGAAATGCGATCCTGCTCCAGAGAATCAGGTATTTCACCTATGTTTTGCAATGAATCGACATATATCGATTCTGCCTGAGTCTCATCGGTATTTGCGGTTTCATGCGCCTCTGTTAAGAAAACCCCTATGAGAATCAATGGTACAATCAGAAAAATTTTCATACTACTGTTCCAACAGATTCCGTAAAATGGCTCCAGCTTCTTTTGGGTTTGCAGCCCCCTTTGTGGCTTTCATGATCTGCCCCATAAAATAAGACATGAGCTTTTTGTCTCCCTGTCTGTACCGTTCTGCTTCCGGAGCGTTTGAAGCCACAACAGATTCAATAACAGACTGAAGAGCCCCGCTGTCAGATACCTGCTTCAGACCCTGTTCCTCAATAATGACCTGAGGATCCTTATCCTCTTTTTCCATCAAATCAATTACTTTTCTGGCAGCTTTAGAAGATACACTTCCTTTTTCAATCAGAGATATCAGTGTCCCAAGCCTTTGATGTGTAACATTAAGCTGATCGGGAGATTGCACCTTCTTCTCATTTATAAGCCGCATTATATCACCCATGATCCAGTTAGCTGCAGATTTAGGATCCTTACACACTGATGCGGTATTTTCAAAATACTGAGCCAAGCCGATTGTTGATGTAAGCACTTCTGCAGCATAAGGAGAAAGCGAATACTGCTCAACAAAGCGATGACGACGCACTGCAGGCAATTCCGGAAGAGTTTCCTTCATCCGTTCAATCCACGAATCCTCTATTATAAGCGGCATCAGATCCGGATCCGGAAAGTATCGATAATCATGAGCATTCTCTTTTGTTCTCATAGCCACAGATCTGGCATTCACAGGATCCCAAAGAAAGGTCTGCTGAATTATTTTTCCTCCGCTGCTCAGGATCTCTTTCTGGCGAGTGTACTCATACTCCAGCGCTTTTTCGAGATTTCTGAAACTGTTCATATTCTTTATTTCTGTTTTTGTGCCCAGTTTCTTTTCACCCCTGGGCCTGAGAGAAATATTCGCATCACAACGCAGGCTGCCCTGTTCCATATTACAGTCACAAATCTGGAGATATTCCAGGATCTGCTTTATGCCTGTGAGATATGCATATGCCTCCCCGGGACTCCTGAGATCTGGCTCGGATACAATCTCAATCAATGGAGTGCCACACCGGTTAACATCGAAAAGTGAATCCCGGTCCTGATCGTGGATCAATTTTCCGGCATCTTCCTCCAAATGTATGCGGGTAATGCCAATCTCCCTTTCTTCCCCATCAACAGAAATACACAGTTTACCGGGACCACATACCGGTATTTCGTACTGAGAGATCTGATATCCTTTAGGGAGATCGGGGTAGAAGTAGTTTTTTCTGGCGAAAATTGATTTGTTATTGATAGAGCAGTCTACTGCCAATCCCATTCTGATTGCCATCTCCACTGCTTTTCGGTTTAAAACAGGAAGAGAACCCGGAAGTCCGGTACATACGGGACACCCATGAGTGTTGGGCGGATCACCAAAGGCAGTTTTACAACCACAGAACAGCTTTGTGTTAGTCAGAAGCTGTGCATGAACTTCAAGCCCTATAACTATTTCATACTCCAAATTAACCGCCTCCCGCAAATTTTATGTATAATAGAAATTAGACAAGTATGATTGATTAAAATAGATACGTGTGAGTACCTAATTTATTATTTTCACTCATTTACCATATCTTTTAAGGTCAAAGCCGGACAAACTACCAGGTTTATTGCAATTTAACCATGAAATAAGGTCGGTTGTTTATATCTCAACACAAAATACAGCATCCCCAATTGTTACGGCACAGGACAGAGCGGCATTTTTTAACCTCTCAATTATGCATACGAAGAAAGATATCTGTTTTGTGGAGTTCATGCATAAAGTTTCTTCTCAGAATCAGAAGAAGGATATGCGACTTAATTTATCTGTTTTTCAACCACACGCCCTGTAAAACCGGCATTTGACAGAACCGTTTCGGAATACCTGCCAGCTTCTTCTCTGGAAAAAAAGGTACCCGTACGTACCCTGTACAATATTTGATCATTGATTTCAGATCTCACAATTGTAACATCGTCATTTATATTCTTAACCTCATTTTTTATCTTCTCAGCATTCTCCCTCACTCCAAAAGCCCCTATCTGAACAGTGAAAAGTGTATCGTTCAACAGACTTTGGGCAAAGAATTGTGTGTCCTTTCTTTCCAGAACCGTTTTCTCTTTGAAAATCAATTCTGTTTTTATACTGTCAGCCAACCCTGTGTAACCGAGATTCCTGGCACAAAGATATCGACTGATAATGAAAGGAACCAGAATGGATGAATCGATTGCTGTATTCACCATTCTTGACAGCATGTGGTCTGCAGACTGGTAGTCACCCTTTTGCAGTTGTATCATAGCCAGATAGAACAGTGCTATTTTTGAGATGTCATTTTTCTGCCCGAGAGCAAGAGTGTTCCATGTATTGAAAGCCTTTATAGTGTCGCCACTCAGATATGAAGAAAGCGCAAAGCGATGTTGCACAAAAGGATCGGGAAAAAGTTCAGATGATTCCATATACATCCGCGCAGCTTGTTCCTTATCACCTTTGGAGTATGCATAATCACCCAAAAGGCAGTAAGCCTTCGCACGAACCGATACCGTTACCGAGGGATCTCTTGAAAGGGAATCGTATATTTTTAATGCTGAACGGGTATCAAGGGTTCTTGCATAGAGAAAGGAAGCTGTGTCACTGGGATTGTTTCCCACAACACGTGCAAAAACATCCCGCGCCCCGGGTACATCTCCACTTTCAAGCAGCCGTTTTCCCTGGTCAAGTGTATTGCCTGCCAGGGCATAGAATGAAAATGCAAAGATGAAACCTGCTATTGTAGCACTTTTCCTGAAACTATATCCAGTCAACCCGAAAACACCTCTGAGAAAACAGACTTTTGTGATCTTTACTCTTTAGACGTATCATTACTTACATCCGAAGCGCCGTTGTTGTCTTCAGACCTTTTGATATTCTGACTGAAATCATTTCCCGAATCCTCTGCCTTAGAAGAACCTTCTGCAGATTTGAGCACTTCCAGCTCAGATTTCACCTGATAAAGCTCTGCATCGAGTTCCTTAATCAGTTGATTTTTTCGTCTGAGCCCGAATTGACCTACGAGGTAATAATAGGCACTTGCAGCAAATCCCAACAGCAACCCTACACCAAAAGCAACGGTTACGTAGATGTAAATTGGGATACCCGGAGTCCAGTACCAGAGGATCCGTGCAGGAACGGGCTGCATAAAAGGTTCCTGAGAAAAAGTAAATATCAAAATCCAGGCGAAGACAAAAGCAACAGCAAATATTACGATGAACTTGGCAACTTTCACTTTCATATCCTTTCTGCTATTAAGGTCATACCACTGCTTCTTACCACTTTGGCCTTTAAAATCATTCCTGCTTGTGCATTTGTGCAAGACAGAAGTACCCGTTTGCACCCATAATCCTGACCCATCCACATTTTATCATGCTTTTCCTGACGACCGCTGACCAGAACTTCAATCTCTTTTCCCACCATTTCACCATACGCTTTGCGGGTTATTTCTGTTTGCATTGTTATCAGTTCTGTCAACCGGGCTTTTTTCTCTTCATCACTCAGACACTCTTTCATCGATGCTGCTTTAGTGCCCTCTCTGGGGGAGTATGCAAACATAAATGCAGTGGTAAAGGCTACATCTTCCACAAGGGATAATGTCTGTTTGAACTCCTCCTGTGTTTCCGAAGGAAATCCTACGAGTATATCGGTAGTGATATCAGCGTCCGGAATATGTTTACGAATCATATCCACAAGCTTTCTGTAATCTTTTCCGGTATAACCCCGGTTCATAAGCGACAAAACCCTGTCTGAGCCAGCCTGAACCGGGAGATGAATATGATTGCAAACGTTTTGTAACTGAGCAACTGTCGAGATCAGCTTTTCGCTGCAGTCCCTGGGATGGCTTGTGGTGAACCTAAGCCGCTCAAGTCCCTCAATTTCAGATATCTTTGAAATCAGATCGGGAAAGTCAAAATTCTCATACCTGTATGAGTTAACATTTTGTCCAAGCAGAGTTATCTCTTTTACCCCCTGATCGATTTTCTTTTTCACCTGCTTTTCAACTTCCTCCACAGGAATCGATATCTCATGGCCCCGCACATAAGGCACTATGCAATAGGAGCAGTAGTTATCACAACCTCTCATCACAGGGACAAAATCAGTTACTGAACTGCTGGTATTGATTACACCACACAGAGTCTGGTCAGGCAGAATCTCATCAATTCTTTGCCTGATATCCTCCATGTCTTTAGCACCTATCACATGGTCGATACCGGGAATTTCATCAATCAGTTTATCTCCAAGCCTCTCTGCCATACACCCAATTACCCACAATTTCTGAGATGGATTTTTGCTGGTTCTGGCATACTCCTGGATTCTTGACCTGGCCCGCAGTTCTGCATTTTCCCTGACACTGCAGGTATTTACCACCAGCAAATCTGCCTCGGAAGAGTTCTTCGCACTCACAAAGCCTCTGTCAGAGAGAATCTGAAATATTATATCGGAATCCGCCACATTCATCTGGCATCCGAATGTCTGAAAAAACACTGATGGCATCTGTACTCTGAAGGAAAAGGATGATCAAATAATTAACATAAATTACAACGTGCGAAGATGATCACGCTATATATTAGGTTTAATCTGGTAACAGACTACACCTGTCAGTTTTGAATATAAGTATGCGTAATGTGCTAAACAATATTTTTTAATTTATAGGCAAAAGAGTAGAGCTTATACCGTTTCTGCCACTGATCCTTGCCATATACACCCCGTTTGAAAGATTCCTTTCGCGCAGATCAAAGCTATGATTCCCCTGCTGCAAAATACCCTCATGCAACGAAGTGACTCTACGGCCTGACACTGTATACAGATCAATTATATAATGGTCCGAAACAGAAACGGTTACCGAAATATTTCTGCCCGATACTGTTATTGACGGGACTGTTTTGGTTATTTCTGCTGTTTTGGCGATTACCGATGTTTCATCATTACGTCTGGCAATAGTTGGTGCAACGTAAAGATCTGAAGGAACCGGGTCCTGCATCCATTCGATCATGGTAATAAAAGGAACAACCCTTACGTGTTCACATTGAAAAACATGTTTTGTAAATTCCTCCATCACCCTCCTTCTATCCATATGGTCTTTTACCTGATAACGTGACGGATCATAATTAACTGAATAGTAATCGGTGTGTGTGTTAACCGTTAACGGCGAGCGGTTCCCATTGTATCTCTGATAAAATCAAGCTTTAAAGTGTTCAGAAATACTTCCCTTGAGTTTACCATTCCGTCTGCCCACGTATTGTAATCAAAACCAGATGTAGTCGCTTTTACAGGAAAGTCATCAGGAATATCGTTCCAGTCAAATATCTCCTCTTCGGGTTTATGGGACACATATACCATAACCTGCCAAATAGGGTTTGCCAAAGCACCGCTAATAGAGGCTGTTGCCCCCGGTGCCACACCATGATCAAGAGTGTAGGGCCACCACAGCCATTTTAAACCCCCGGCAAATCTTGGCGAATAGGTTTTTGCCGGTATCCATCCATCATTCGTAGATTGACCAGGTCGTATCTCCAACCAATCAAATCCTGATTCTATGCTGCAGTCATAAAGGAAGTTGTGCTTAGCCAAAGCTTCAAAAGTACCCGGGCCATAAGAAAGAAATGGTGCCCTGAATCCTTTGATACCATCGGGATCTACCCCAAGAGAATCAATCTTATCATTAGATGCAAAGCAGGCCTTTTGTCTTTTTGAAATCATATATATTCTGTTTTATATATCTCTTATGGATTTTACGCTTTTCTCTTTTCTATGACAGTAAAAACAGTTTTCACAAAACTATCAAAATCTTACCCGGCAATAATTCTTATAATCGGATTGTTTGCAGGAATCTCTATTCTCTCTCCCACAATAACCAATCCTGAACACGATGCTGTTAGCCTGTTTGATTTTAGTATCCTTCATTTTCTTGGGTATCTTTTTTTCATAATTTCGTTTATAGAAATTCTCTTCGTGCACATGATGCGCACAGAGGCTCATCCGGTTATACTTGTGATGTTAAGTGTAGTTACAGCTGCGGCCGCTCTGTGTGTGGACTATTGGATAGGATACAGCGCCAGTAAGCCGGTACTGCTAAGGATTATCGGAGAGAAAAAATATTCCAAACTAAGGTTTAAATTGGAAAGATACCGTGATCCGGTTCTGTTCACCTTTAACCTTCTGCCTCTTTCATCACCACTGCTCACAGCTGTAGCAGGCATTTTACGCTATGATTTTAAGAGAGTTATACTGATTTCTTCTCTTGGATTATTCATTAAATATTCGGTCATTGCTGCAGCTTTGGCATTTTTCATTTTTTGAGAAGTATATTTCACTTATTTCCACTTTTCTTTAATAAACTAAACGAACAATATGGTTCACGAAAAATCCATCGCCATTGTAATTGCCTCCTATCTCAGGCCACAGCGAGCACGCTCTGTTGTTAACCAACTCACGAAACTGATTACTCCGGCAGATTCAATTATCGTAGTCTGGCAAAAAAAGAACTACGATCACCTGCTGCAGAAACACCCCTCACTTAAAACCACTACTTTAAAGCATGCTAATCTGCCAGCCGCCAGAAATACCGGAATAATCAATAGTTCTTCAGATATCGTTTTGTTTCTGGATGATGATGTGGAGATCGATAATCTATTGCTTGAAAAACACCGCTGTGCCTACGAGACACCGGATACGGGAGGTATTGCAGGTTTTGTCCAGGATCCCATTTTTCCCATTTCAGCAAGCGCTCCATCTTACTTCGATATCACCACTGGAGAGTGTGTCCAAAACTTTTCTCTTCCAGAAAAACAGCTTACTATAAGTATGATGGGTGCGAATATGTCTTTCAAAAGATCTGCTATCGAGATGATTCAAGGATTTGATACAAATTACAAGGGAAATGCGCTGTGGGAGGAAATTGATGCTGCATTTCGTCTGAGAAATGCAGGCTTTCGGATTATGTACTGTCCCGAAGCCAAAGTAAAACATCTCAGAGAAAATCAGGGTGGATGCAGGAGTTCGGGAAAACGGATCTACCTCTATCATCAATTTGCAAACACTGCATACTTTGCATGCAGATATATGCCTCTCAAACATTGTTTCTCATGGTTGAAATTCTGGAAAAACAGACTTGAGTTCCTAACCAGGAAAGAGCAGTGCGGACATTATAAAACTCACATTTTCTCAGGTATATGCGGTGCAATCGCCGGAATACTACGTTATTCGTCAGTATCATTCGTTTTAAAATCAAAGAGAATAAATTCTGAAAAGATTTTTCCCAGTCAATGAGAAACTTATTCAGATCTTTGCTGCGCCATCCAACAGAGTGATGCATTATAAACAATATCCGCTTTGCCCTGAAAAAGAGAAAACTTCAGATTATTTCTCTCTTTTTGAAGCAGTACATCGATTCCCGCATGGTTATACAGAGTATCTTCATGAAATTGGGAAAACCTGTTTTGTTCTCCTTTAAACAGATTTCTGCGCTGGAGTCTTGTTAAAATTTCTGACCCATATAGTTCTTCAAATATTTGTACTGCATAGACAGCAGAATTACTGCTGTCTTCAATCCCATGGGCTATATATACACCAACCCTTCCCTCACTAACATTTTTTTTCAACTGTTCAAGACCATTCCCACTATTCAGAGATCGTGACAAGACACTGGTGTCTTCATTGTGTATGATACCTTCGATATATTCAGATCCTGTGCTCCAGACACTTACAGCTGTAATTGTTTCTGAAAACAAGCCCGCTGTATGCAGTGCTGCTTTTCCTCCTGACCTAAATCCCGCAATGTAAATTCTTGAACAGTCTACATCTGCGTGCCTTTTTGCATACTGAATAATTTGGTGGATATTTTGGGCGATCTGATCGATTGTAGTTCCCTTGCCCTGTTTACACGAAAAGTATTGTGGATGAATGAATATCCACCTGTTTTTCACAGACCACTGAGCAAATGGCTGAGCCATACTCATAAGGTGGTTTTCGCAAATATCATTCAGGACAATCAAAAGTGGCTTTGCTCCCAACCCTTTTGGGTCATACCAAAGAGCAGGAAAAACCGAGTCAGTTTCCAGATCGATAAGAATTTCCTGAACCTGAGGCAGATTTTCTCTCCAAAGCCTTCTGTCTCCGCCAGGCTGTTTGTTTAAGTCCTGAGAATATACAGGGTTGGTTTTGAGTAAAGAGTAGCTTTCGTATTTCAGATTTTTGAACACAGAGATCATAACAATCATAATGACAGTAGCAACCAGCCTTAGATACAACAGCCTCTTTTTTGGTGTCATTTTAGTCTTTTAATCCGATGATGTGTATGGATAAGGTTACTGAACATTTTTTCCCTTCAGTGAGCAGGATTTTCCTCACGGAGTGTGTTAGAGGATCGAAAGGAGTTGTTTAAGCCCTCAGGGGGCAATCTTTACTGTTTGGCACTGAAGTTGCACTGCATTGCTTTTGGAATTCACTGATGCAGCTTCAAGGAGAGCTTGAGATTATGGATAAGTTAAAGGAAAAGATGATTCGCAGAGCCGTAAAAAGGTATAAACACATTTATCCCTGTGGTGAGAAAAATCAGCTCTCACAGTGCTTTACCACAATGGGTAACACCATTTTGTTCTGGTTCAACACAAAGGATCACACAACTAAGCTTATCACCTCAAAAGACGGCAAAATACAGGTCTCCTGAATCCTGCCCCGAGAGCCTCTCCTGCAAAACCTCTCAGACGCTTTATAAAATCATACACTTCCCTCTCTCTCTCTCTCTCTGCCCTTAAGTACCCCCTCCCCATGCGGGGAAGAGAGGGAGAAGAGTGTAAACATCAAAGCCCTCTCTCTCCTGATAAAACACCCCTTAACAGCTATTCAGTGCCTCGGACGATCAGAGCGCGGCCTGGCTTCATTGACTGTGATCTTTCGCCCCTTCACTTCCTGATTGGAAAGAGACTGCACTGCCTGCTGTGCCTGATCGTTATTGGGCATCTCAACAAACCCAAACCCCTTGGCACGACCCGTGTACTTATCCGTTATCAAACTCACCGATGAAACCTCTCCGTACTGCCCGAAAAGCTCCCTGATCTCCTCTTCTGTACTGTCGTATGAAAGATTTCCAACATAAATATTCATCCCCAACTCTCCTTTTAGGTAATTCCCTTTTCAACCTTTGGTACAGATTCTCTCTTTTGCCTGTTAAAGCCGTTTACCGTAATTTTATAGAAAGCAATTCTCAAACCATACATACTCTCTTCAGACCACTAACCGCAAAAACACCTCAAAATACTCAATCCGGGTGGAACCCGGTGTGATATGTTCCCCCCCTTTAGGCATTGATACTTATTTTCCTGGGCTGGATATCTTCTTTTCTGGGAATCATTATCTCCAACACCCCGTTATCAAGCTTTCCCGATATTCTCTCGGTATCAAACTCATTGCTCAGGGTAAAAGACCTGAAAAAATCTCCCGCTTCAAACTCCCTTACAACCGCCTCCCCCTCAGGCTCGGTCAGTGAAGACTTAGCCCTGATGGTAAGAACGTTATTGGCATCTACCTCAACGTTTACATTGCCCCTGTGTACCCCCGGTATATCGAGACTCAGTATAAGGGCCTCTCTGTTATCGTAGATATTTACATCAGGAGAATACGCGTTTTCTGCAGAAACAAGCTGCTCTGCAGTTGAGCTCTGCACTGGAGTTTGCCCCCTTTTTGGTACTTCCGCCATCTCTTACCTCCCCTTTATGTTTTAAATGCCAGTCTCCTGAAACTCAGCTTTCGATAATTATCTGCCTGGGCCTGAGTTCTTCGGATTTTGGCATCACCACCTTAAGAACACCATCTTCATAAAATGCACTTACCTCCGAGCTCTTCACCTCAACCGGAATACGCACTCTCTTCTCAAAGCTCCCCTCAGGCTGCTCCTGCCTCAGTATTTGGGAATTGCCATAGCGGGGCAGTTCCCGTTTCCCCGAAAGCACAAGGGTGTTCCGGTGGAAATTTATATCTATATTCTCCTTATTTACTCCGGGTATCTCCGCCACAAGCACCAGTTCTTCATGTGTATCGTATATGTTTACCAGAGGAAACTCATACACCGGTGTCCTGAAACCAGGCACCCGGGAGAATATGTTCTCCATCTCACTTCTCAGTTTCTCGAAATCTTTAAAAGGATCTCTTGGCCAGAGCATAACTTTTTACCCCTCTCTGTAGTGTGGTGGTTTTCCTAACCGATCTCTATCTTCTTTCCCTCTTTCTGACTTCTCTCACCCTTGGGAACGGTAACCCTGAGCACACCATTTTTGTAATTAGCCTTCGCATCTTCCCACTGTAAGTCCTCTCCCAGTGGTATATCTCTTCGAAAAGAACCATACCGGCTCTCTCTGTAATATGTACCCTTTTGCTTCGACCCCTCCTCCCTGCTCTCTTTCTTCTCCCCCTCAATAGTAAGAACCCCTCCTGAGCTGTAGAGCTTTATCTCATCCTGCTCAACTCCCGGAATCTCAGCCCTCACTTCAAAACTCCTGTCCGTCTCAGAGATATCCACCAAAGGAATCTTCTCCTTTATTCCCTGCCACTCCTCAAACAGATCAAGAAAACGGGAGGAAGGTCTCTCTATACGATCCAGAACCGTTTCCCGCTCTTTATTCTTTCGACCCAAAACCGGTAACCTCATACTCTACCCCCATCAAAAAACTTTTCATTGCAACAACCAGAGATCCATACACCTCACCAGACCCAGGTGTGTCTACTGCTCATATGCGTTCAGATAAAAGAAAACACCTACGTAAACACCAAAAAGCCTGCCATAAAAATTCCTCCCATATTTTTCTTCCCATTACCAAATTTTCCCACACCGAAGCCAGGCAGCTGCGTTCTCTGCTATACAGCCCACAACATCTTTAACCCCTGGGTTTTCTCTATGTGGGAATGATGAGAATGGATAAGAGAAATTTTAACGGGTTAAACATTAACCTAAAATGGGGGAGAAGGCTTACAGTTTCAATCAGGGGAGGGTAGAAATCGGGAGATCTCCCGAAATCAGCCAGGCAAACCTCCTCACGTTACATCGCCTTAGCAGGTGAGATAGGCGTAGACAAAATGAGAGACCCGGGGCGAAACCGACTAAGCTAAAGGGAGACCGGCATATCTTTTTTCAGCCGCCCAAAATATCTCTTTCAGGCAGATGACATCAAATTGATAAATGGATCTCAGTAGTATTTCCCGGCACAATTTAGCAACTGAACCAAAAAAGACCAGAACCTTCCAACCGAAGGAATATGAACAGATTCATCAGGGGAGTGGGGGAAACGAATCGTGGGTCCGAATGAGACAAGTTCCATTTTGGGATATTTGGATCCTATAATGCCACACTCTAGACCCGCATGCACTACAGAGACCTTCAGTTCATCATCAAAGAGGGATTTATAGCACCGTTTCATCATATCAACCACTCTGGAACCGAAATCGGGTTGCCACCCGGGATATTCCCCATATAAATACACCTCTGCACCGATTGCTTTAAAGAGAGTCTGGAGCCTCTGAGCAAGTCTGTCCCTTGAAGAATCATTTGAGCTTCTTAGAAGCAACACTGCTTCAATACACTTTTCTTCCGTGTGAATCAGGGCTAAGTTAAGAGATGTTTCCACCAGATCAGGATTTTCCGAATTACGGCCTGTCACTCCGTTGGGGCACTCCAATAAGCTGCGAAGCAATGAGTTCTGAGTCTGAACGGTTAGTGGGGACTGGTCTGTTTTTTCTGTTTCCGTCAGTTCAACAGAAATGTTTGGATCAACCAGTCCGAGCTCATTTTTGAATTTTTCCCCAGATCCAAGGCAGAATTGTTTGAATCTCTCCAGATCGTTTTTGGGCAACGCTACAGTGCAAAATGCCTCTCTTGGGATCGCATTTGAAACAGTCCCCCCATATAAGTCGTATAGTGCTATATCGAAGTGCTCTGTACTTTCTGCAATTATTTCTGCTAATATCTTCAGCGCATTTCCCCGCCCAAGATGAATATCCAAACCGGAATGTCCACCTCTGAGACCCCTGAGCGCTATTTTGAGGGCCGTTTTTTCACCACTGAGCGGTTCTCTGCTAACCGGGATAACAACTTTTGCTTCAACCCCTCCTGCACAGCCGATAAAAATCTCCCCTTCATGCTCAGAGTCAAGATTCATCAGAATTTTCCCTTTCAGGAAATCCTCTTTTAGGGAGAGGCTCCCCACCATCCCAGTTTCTTCATCTACGGTGAAAAACATCTCCAGGGGCCCATGCCGAAGAGAACTATCTTCCATTGCCGCAAGTGAAGCAGCGACTCCTATCCCATTATCTGCTCCCAAAGTTGTGCCCTGGGCCTTTAGCCATTCACCATCCACATACGTCTTAACAGGATCTTTTATAAAATCATGCTCTGTGCGGGAGTTTTTCTGAGGTACCATATCGAGGTGTGATTGAAGAGTAATCACCGGCAGATTTTCCCTCCCTTTCGAGGCTGGTTTAGAAACCAGAATATTTCCCGCCTCATCAGTTTTGATCTGCAGGTTGTTACGCTCTGCAATAAGTTTCACGTATCGTGAAATTCCCTCAAGATGACCAGATGGGTGAGGTATGGAACAGATAGAAGAAAAATGTTTCCACAAAAGCCCTGGATTCAACTGCTCAGGTTTCATAGCGGTCTCTCCATAAATTTTTATTGGGGGAGATCAGTACAGAAAAGGTGAACTGTTATTTATGAGAACAGATTGCAGTGTTTTCAAAACCTGCGCCTCTGTAACGTCTGATACAACGGCTGATCTGCCCGGTTCGAACGGCAACACGAAATTGATTTTTCCCTCTGTGACTTTTTTATCTGAAGACATTGCTCCGTACAGAGATTGCGGTTTGGGTTGTCCTGGAAGTCTGGGAAGAGGCAACCCAGAGAGAACCCCCCTGTACTCTTCAACAGCGGACTCAGACATGGTTTTTTTTCGCAACCCAAGATCACATGCACAAATCATGCCCCATATCAGAGCCTCCCCATGTATAAGACCCTCAAAGCCATAGAACTGCTCAAAAGCATGAGCAAAGGTGTGACCGAAATTCAGCAATGCCCTGACTCCTGATTCCTTTTCATCCTCGCCCACAATTCTTGCCTTTGTCTCTATGCTCCTTTTTATTCCCTCGAAGAGTATATCCTTTTGAGCATTGATAAGCTCAGTTTTATTCTTTCTTACAAAGGAGAACAGATCCTCTCCTCCCAGAAAACCATACTTAAAAAGCTCTGCACACCCCCCAATATATTCACGTTTCGGCAGAGTGTCGAGAAACGAGAGATCAACCCATACACTTTTAGGCTGATGAAACGCACCTATCAGGTTTTTTCCCCGTCTGTGATCAACTGCGGTTTTACCCCCCACACTTGAATCCACCATGGCAAGAAGGGTAGTGGGAACCTGTACATAATCAATGCCCCTCATAAAACATGCAGCAGCAAAACCCGCTATATCCCCTACCACACCACCACCCAGGGCGATAACAAAGCATTTTCTGTCAAGCTGTTTTTCTATCAGCTTATCGAGAACACCACTCCATGTTTGAACTGTTTTGTACCGTTCTCCATCCGGAATCTCATGGACAGAGAATTGAAGTTGTTCTCTGAGCCCGGAAATTTTTTCTGCATGAATCCGTGCAATAGTATCATTTGTCACCAGTACGGATTTTCTGCGGGGATATTTTTCCTTCAGATAGGAACACAGTTCTGAGCCTATATCAGACCCAAGGAAAATAGGGTAGGAGCGTTCCTCAAGACCAACCGATATTTTTTCCATTGTCACCCTTTTCGAATCTATACAATATCTTAAATGTCTAACTGCTGAGGCTGTACTCAGATCTATTCCACAACAGATATATCGGCCCCTATAGCCTTGAAATCCTCTACGAAAGTAGGATAGGTAACAGCAGCTGCTTCTGCGTTATCTATAACAGTTTCCCCCTGAGCAACCATACCGGCAAGTGCAAGAGCCATAACCACCCTGTGATCGTGATGCCCACTTACATGTGTCCCTCTCAAATCACTTTTTCTTATTACAAGTCCGTCGGGAAGTTCCCTTACTGTTGCACCCATTTTACTCAATTCACTGTTCATAACTGCGATTCTGTCGGTTTCTTTTATACGTGCCTGAGCTACATTGCTCAGATAAGTTTCACCTTCTGAAAGACAGGCTGCTATTGAGAGGGCCGGAAGGGAATCTGGTATGGTGTTGAGATCGATATGTGCTCCCTTAAGGCTACCACACCCCACCTTAACAGATGATTCTCCCTTGTTTATCGATGCACCCATCTCACTGAGTATGTCAAACACTATCTTATCCCCCTGGGGGTCGGTGAAATCTGTACCGTTTAAAACTACCGATCCTTTGGTAACCGCTGCTGCAACTGCGGAAAATGTTGCAGAGGAGAAATCACACGGTATCTTGATATCAAACGGTTTGTACGCCTGCCCGCCAGCAATGTTATAGGAGGTTAGGTTCTGGGAGTATTCTATTTCTATATTCTGCTTCTCAAGCCACCACAGGGTCATCTCCACATATGGATGCTCATGAAGATTGTTGACGGTGATGTGTGTGTCTTCAGAAACAAGGGGGCATGCCAATAGCAGACTCGATACAAACTGTGAAGATATCCCATCCACAGAAACTTTCCCTCCCCTGATCGGACCCCTGACAGTAAAGGGCAAATCACTGTTACTGCCCTCACAATCGCAAGTGGCGCCAAGCGCACAAAGAGCTTCCAGAAGAGGCTTAACCGGCCTTGAACGCAGTGACTCATCCCCATCAAACCTGCGCATCTTTGAACCAAGAGCCGCCACTGATGCAAACAGCGTCGTACCGGTACCGGAGTTTCCCATGTCAAAATGTTGACTCCCTCCGGAATAATCTCCCCCGATCCCTTCTACATACAGCGTATCACCCTGTAACTCCACCCTTGCCCCAAGACTGCGGGCTCCACAGATTGCAGAATTTCCATCCCCTTTAATCAAAGGATTCCTTATAACAGATCTCCCCTCCGCCAGTGCGCTTATAAGAATAGCCCTTATGGTGTGAGATTTGGATGGGGGTACGGTTATGGAACCGGAAAGTTTTGATGGGCGTACAATCCATTTCATTTGATTTTTCCTTACTTTTCTACCAGCTTAGTTAAAAGATCCATATCATACATATCCTCGGGTACAGTTTTTCCTGTCCACAGTTTGAAGCTCGCAAGAGCCTGAAAGAGTAACATTTTCAGACCATTGGCAACTCTGCACCCCTTAAGACGCGCCTCTTTAAGCAGAAGTGTTTCAGATGGGTTATAGATGCAATCGAAAACTGTCATTTCACTGTGCAGCAAACCTTTACTAACCGGAGAAAAGTTCTCGTTGGGTTTCATTCCCACACTTGTGCAGTTAACCAGCAGCGTGCTTCTCTTCATTGACTTTTCAAACTCTGAACCGTTTAAACCGAGAGCCCCAACCTCCTTGCCCGTTCCTTCAGAAACTGATTGGGCAAGTGAAGCCGCTCTTTGAAGGGATCTTCCTGCAATACTTATTTCCCTGCAGTTTCCTTCTATTGCGAGTGCAAAGGCAAGTGTTCGGGCTGTTCCTCCGTTACCCAAAATAATCACACTGTCATCTTTAAGTTGATGACCGGTATGGGACAACGCCCGAAGAAAACCTTCCGGATCAGTTGTTGTACCGCAAAGCATTCCACCTCTTTTGTACAGAGTATTGACAGTTCCCATTCTGACAGAGAGCTCTGATAATTCATCGCAGTAATGAATAAGAGCCTGTTTGTGGGGAATGGTAACATTTGCACCTATAAAGGAATCGGATCGTATCATCTCAACAGCACAGCCAAGCTGTTGGGATTCAACTTTGACCGGTATATATACAAAAGGCAATCCGAGCTGGTGTATTGCATGGTTATGAATCTGAGGAGAGATAGAATGGGAAACCGGATTCCCAAGCAGGCAGATTGTCCTTGAAGCTCCTGTTATGAAACTCTCCATATTCAGCACACCTGATCCAGCAGAAAGGCCTTAACCCTGTTTCTGCCGCTGTTTTTTGCTCTGTAAAGAGCAGTATCCGCCTCTTCCATCATGTCCTGTGCAGTGGAGATATCCTCCCTGTAGGAAGTCACGCCCAGAGAGGCACAGAGTCTGCCGGTCGGCAAGGACTGTTCATTGACAAATCTATAGTCACAAATTGCCTGGCGGATGTTTTCCGCCGTTTTCAGGGCCAGATTTAGGGGTTGGGAAGGGAGTAGAACTGCAAACTCTTCACCGCCATATCTGCATACTGTATCATCTTTACTGCAAACAGCGTGAAGGATTCTTACGGCTTCAATAAGTGCAATATCCCCCTGTATATGACCATTCAGATCATTGAAAACCTTGAAGTGGTCAAGATCAAGCATTATAAGTGAGAAAACTTTACCGGCCGAGACTGCAATATTGAACAGTCTGTCAAGTTCCTCTTCGAAATAGTGCCTGTTACATGCTTTTGTCAGATCATCCGTGAGCGCCCGGCTTGCCGTATCCATATACTCATGGACATTGACAATTTTAGGTGTGGTAAGCAGCTTTTTGATATTTGAATAATAATCGAGGGTTGCCACATGAATCCCCACGTTGCGCCCCAGTTTTTCACTGACCGTATACTTGTGTTTTAAGATCTCTTTCCAGTCACTTTTGGCCTCATCCTCAGGGAGTTGAATCTGAATGAGTGCAAGGATGAGATCTTTATAGTAAGTGCCTGGTTTTTTCCCAATTGAATCGAGTAAATATTCATCATCCTGAATATGGTCGACAATGTCTCCGCTCACAATTTCTATAAACTTTTGGTCTGTAAGTTTTTTCAGATTGGAGATATTCTCAATGTTGGGATTTTTATTTTGATCGTTCAAATCCCTGTTCTCAGATTCCTGATAATCGAGAGGCTCTTTGAGATCCAGATTTTCGTTATTCATAACGTACCACTCTGTTAAAATTGAGCAGATTTTGATCAACCGCTGTTCAACAAAATAATTTCCGCACATGATTTCGTTACATTAAGTCGAATATTGCCTGGTTCCGGAGTTCAATCAGGCTGATCAAAGGATCTGTACTGAGTGGTTTTACTACTGCGGGAGAGAGTGGCGTGAGAATGTGAGAACCTAAACGAAAGGAAGAGTCAGAACATGTTGTCGCTATGCATCGATTCCAGATCCTCCTTCCAGGGTTCAAGTTCCTGAGCTCTGCTGGACTGCTTAAGTTTTCTTAATGCCTTGATCTCTATCTGACGCACCCGTTCATTTGTGAGTTTGAGTTTCTGGCCAATCTCATTTAACGTTTTTATCCGCCCGTCATCCAGGCCAAACCGCATTATGACCGTTTTTCTCTCTTTAGAATCCAGAGATTCAAGAACTTTGCTGATATGCTCTCTGAGACTATCAAGGGAAAGTCTGCTGAAAGGATCTTCGCAGCGGGTGTCCTCTACATACTCTCCGATAGTAGCTCCGTCATCCCCCCCGGTTTCCATATCCAGAGAAATTGGGTTCGGTGCACACTCCATCGCAATTCTAACTTTTTCAACAGGACATTTCAACCCCTCTGCAATCTCCTCATGAGTAGGTTGAGTTCCTTTCTGAAGATTCCATCTTCTGATAAAATGTTCCACCTTTGTCACCATATCAAAAGTATTTGCCGGAAGGTGAATAGTTTTGGATTTCTCATGAATTGCCCTGATCATTGCCTGACGCACCCACCAGATTGCATAAGTTGAGAACTTATACCCTTTTCTGTAATCAAAGTTGTCCACTGCAGTGATAAGGCCCTTGTTACCTTCCTGAATAAGATCGCTTATTTCAAGACCGCGGTGAGTATATCTCTTTGCAACACTCACTACAAGTCTCACATTGGCTTCAATTATAGCACACTTGGCCTGGTTACGCATCTCTTCCCAATAACTGATACTCTCCAGTGTATCACAATCACTTTTCTGAAAAAGGTTCTGTTTGAAACGTTCCAGAATATCTTTTATCTGTTTGCTGTTAAGTCTCAGCTGCTGACATCTGTCATTGTAGAGATCCTGAAGTTCCTGAAGTTTTCGGGCATCGATTTCATGAGCGGGGATATTTCCATGCCTTTCCTTAAAATCCAGCAACTCTCTGTTAGTTTTTTTCAACAGTTCCACATTTTTCAGAAATGATTCGCGCCTGGCTTCCACATCAGATTTACTTTTTATATTATCCTCTTCAATGCGCAGAACATCATTGCACTCAATGACCCCCTCCCTCAACTGATCCGCCATTCTGAAAACCGATTCAATAATTGACTGATCCTTGAATGCCTCATCGAGAAGTCTTATTTGTGCAAAACGCATCAGTATAGCATGCTGAACTTCCTGCCCCCTGCCCATGAGCGGGACTCTTCCAAGATTATTGAGATAAATCCAGGTAGGATCAGTGTAATGAGATTTTTCCTGATTTCTCCTTAAACTTTTCGCTTTAAGGGAGGATGATCTATCAGCTGTTCTTTGAACAGAAACATTTTTTTCCAGTAGTTTTTTCTCCATAACACGCTCTTCGGCACAATCGGCAGAGATCTCTTTTATCTGATCAGTTGTAACAAACCCCTGAGCACGGGCTGTTTTAAGTAACTGATTGAATTTACTCGTAGTTGCTGGTTTTTCTTTCATTCTGCACCTAAATAGTGGTTTTTCCTGATTTTACTATCTTTCGTATGTATTTTCAATACAAAAAATCGCCTTAAGTCCCAATCAATTCTAAACATCCAACAGAAGAATAAATATAGCTCCGGACAAACTGAAATAACAGTCGGGGTAAAAAAAGAGCATTTTTCCTACCACAAAATACTCCTTTGTCAAACAATTGATTTTTCCCCTTCAATTGATCGTCTCCTCGAATTCCCAAATTCACATCAGATCTTCTGTCTCAGAATTTGTGCCCTGCGCTGTCACGCACACACCAAAAAGGGCCGGATAACTATACCCGGCCCAAAAATTTTCTCCATACATTTTATTGAAATTCAATCTATTGGATTCAGCTCTACACGTCTGTTCTGAGCTCTGCCATAGGAAGTGTCATTTGACGCAACAGGACGGGTCATTCCATACCCGCGTGCCTGCAATCTCCGAATCGCAATTCCTCTGTCCACAAGATAATTTCTCACTGACTCAGCACGTCTGAGGGAAAGCGTAAGGTTATAGTCGGCATTACCCACATTGTCTGTGTGACCCCCGATTTCAATTCTGATTCCGGGATTTGCTCTGAGGCTCTCATATACAGCATCAAGGACAGTATAGGATTCAGGCATGAGTTCATCACTCGCGGTTTTGAAATTTACTCCTCTTAAAATTATTGGCTTGGAAAGCTCTAAGAGAGACTCTTCAACCTCCTCAAATTCAATAATCTCAGGCTCCGGTTCAGGTTCTGGCTCCGGTAACTGCACAACCTGAACGATCGGTTCCGGTTCTGGCTCCGGTTCAGGTTCTGGTTCAGGCTGAGGCTCTGGTTGAGGAGGTGATTTTCTGATAATTTGGTACAGTCCGATATCAGACCCCTCTGTTCCTGCACCCCTGCACCGGGACATACCAATAACTTGATAATCGTAGTTTGGATGAGCAGCAGAAGCAAACATTGGATCCGTTGAAATGTTGCTTCGCTCCAGATTGGCACCAGGGTTTACATCCTGGCGGTTCGCATACAGGTTATTGAATATTATTCTTGTCCTGCGTGAGTCGGAACCAACATACACTCCATACTGTTTGTTTGCCATAAGTATGTTGTTTCTTATCAGCACCTCTGTTCTGTTTGTGCAGAAAATCCCGGAGTATCCATTCTCCTTTATCACATTGTGCTGAATCGAAGTACGGGTTCCTCTGACAGCCTCCAGGAAAATTCCGGTCCATTCGTTTCTGTAGATAATATTGTTGTTGATTTCGGGAAGGGATATGAGTGCATGTATTCCAGAGCCCTTATTATCCACAATCATGTTGTTTTCAATGATTGGCCTTGTGTTTTGCGCCAGAATACCTGTGGTACCGTTTCTGATGGTAAAATTGGTTATGACCGCATCGTTTGCCCCGATAACAACCGGTCCTCTTCTTCTGCCATCTATGATGGTCTTCAACATGTCCTCTCCCTTCAGGACAACTCCTTCAGTGAGAGCTATATTTTCTCTGTACACACCGTTTCTCACAAAAACGGTATCTCCTTCATTCACCATCCCAAGGGCATCATGAATCGTGGGATAATCCACCGGGACCACTACCATTCTTGCCTTTGCATTAAAACACACCACAGCCATAAGGAAAAAAAATATCGAAATTTTTACTGTTTTTCCGTTCATGTGGTTTCCCTTATTAAAAATTCAATTGTTGTAGGATAATCGTTTAAACAGAATACACTGTAATTCCAAATATATATCTATGCCTACGAAGAAAATCAATTCTTTAATTCAGCAAAAAAGAAGTTTATAAGTAATGATTTCGTTCGTAATCTTCAGATACATACATAATAAAGAAATATGATCCGTTTTGGCTTGTATTTTTTTGAAGAAATCATTCGTTACCTGATTTTTTGCAGATCAACGGACAAATTCTTCCTTTCTCAACATCCTCAATCCCTGACATTCAACTCATAAGCTTCTGAATATTACCAGAGTGCTTACACTCCTCCCTCCATACCTGAACTCCTCACCTGTGCATCCTTTCCTTGGGAACTTTATATGAGAAAACCCCCCTGGTTATGCAATTTTTATCTCTGAAGAGATATTTTTCAGACCCGATTAAAATCTCTGCTAAGTCTAATCGTATTAAAAATCCCAAATCCCCAGTAGTATTTAGTATATTTCACCCTTACACTAACAAGTTAAATTGCTGATTTCAACAGGCGATATGAAACAATTTTATTCCAGAATCATAAAAAATCAGGCCCTTACCAAAGATTTTTTTGAACTCCATTTTGAATGGGACACTTCTGCCAAAGATCCCATACCGGGACAGTTTCTTACCATACGGATTTCAAACGAATCGGTTCCCCTGCTTAGACGCCCCTTTGCGTTAAGCGGTTTCGACAAGGAGAAAAACCGGGCCTCGATAATATATCAGAGACGTGGTATTGCCACTTCTATTCTGACTTCAAAGCAGCCCGATGATATGGTCGACATCATTGCACCTTTGGGCAACCCATTTCCCGTTACTAACATTTCCGGCAAAACTGTTCTGGTAGCCGGGGGAGTAGGGTTAGGACCGATGGTTTTTCTCTGCCAGTTTCTAGAAAAGAACGGAGGCTCTCCGCTGTTTGTTTTCGGGGCCAGAACCTCTTCACTTTTACCAGACACGGCAGAGTTCTGTCAAACCGCTCCTGCAATCTGCACCGATGACGGTTCTCAGGGCTATAAGGGAAACTGCATAGAATATCTATCTTCAGAACAAAAGGACCTCTCGGGCTGTGCTTTTTTTGGATGCGGTCCGGAACCAATGCTTAAAGCTCTCCACCAGCTTGCTTTGAAAACAAACTCTGATTGCTTCGTTTCTGTTGAGCAGGTAATGGCTTGCGGGGTGGGAGCCTGTATGGGGTGTGTGGTTAAAACAAATCAGGGGTATCAAAGGGCCTGCAAAGAGGGTCCTGTATTTAAAAGTAAAGATATAATATGGGAATAAACATCGATCTCAGCGTAAAAATCGGCAACTCCACTCTTCCTAATCCTATCGGCACAGCTTCCGGCACATTTGGCTACGGAAGTGAATATGAAGAGTTGATGGATCTTTCATGCATAGGGGCCATTTACACAAAAGCAGTTACCCTGAAGCCGCGTCCAGGAAACGACATACCAAGGATTATCGAAACGCCCTCGGGCATTATCAACTCTATCGGCCTTGCAAATGTAGGTATTGATAAGTTTATCTCTCAAAAAATTCCTTTCCTCAAAACTCTGCCCTGTGCCATAGTGGTCAATGTTGCGGGCTCTACAGAAGAGGAGTATCTCTCGGTTGTTCAGCAACTGGAAGAGGTTGAGAATATCTGGGGATATGAAATTAACGTCTCCTGTCCCAATGTAAAACATGGGGGCCTTGCATTTGGCACCGATCCCACTCAGATTGAACGCCTTACATCCGCTCTAAGGAAAAAAACAGTCAGACCACTTATCATAAAGCTTACCCCGAATGTAACTGATATCACCCTGGTGGCCCGCGCAGCTGAGGATGGGGGAGCAGATGCAATCTCATGTATTAACACCCTTGTGGGCATGGTGATAGATACACAAAAGAAAAAACCAGTTCTTCAGATGAAAACTGGGGGACTTTCCGGTCCGGCAATAAGACCTGTTGGTGTGGCAATGACCTATCGTGTGAGTAATGCTGTATCGATCCCTGTTATTGGGATGGGAGGAATAATGAATACAGATGATGCTATTCAGTATTTACTTGCAGGAGCCTCGGCTATACAGATCGGAAGCGCAAATTTCATCGATCCCCGGATTCCGCAAAATATCCTTGACGGTGTTAAAGATTATTGTAACCGTGAGGGAATAACCTCTATAGGTGAATTCAAGGGGCTCATGGAGTAGGGAACTCCCCGACATATCTTTTACGTCTGAACAAATGTATACCTCTTTTTTCATCCTGCAACTTAAAGCCCAGGGATTCTATTCTGGGTATTGTCTGTGAAGAAAAACTTGTATCACCAGTCATTAAGGATTTTCCCGCCGTACTGTCCACACAGATATACTCTATCTCCTGCAGTTTGCTGTTTTCACTGGTGATTGCGTTGGGAAACAAAAAACAGTACTGTCTGTGAGTCAGGTGAGGTGCAAATTTGGCTGAAACAGCGATCGTTACCTCATCGGGTATTTTTTTCAGTATATAATCAGCTGCCTTTGAATGTTCATCAGGAATATATTTCTCTGTTTCTCTCCAAAACCTATGGCCCAGAGGCGAAGGCCCATACATAAAAGTTGCAAGCATTGAAGCAATCAGCGCAAGCTGCAGAAGATTTCCTGTACTGATTCCTTTCTTAAGCTTTTCATTCCCTGTTTCCCTTTTCACTCCATACATAAAAGCTATAAAAAGAAAGGGAAGCCCTATAGCTGGTCGGTGATTGTAAATATCCAAACCCGCAAGAAGATCTTTAAACAGTATAGGGAGAAAACCACACAAATACCCTACCGAACGAAACGGTATCATAAACAGAGGGAAAAGAAGGTAAAAACCATTTTCCATGTTTTGTCTTGTAATCATGGAGCCCAAAAAACTTAATGGATTTCGTAAAGCAAACATAATTATACCTGCTACTCCACCTTCCCCTCCTATATCACCAAATATTTTCTCTATAAGAAACGATTCCTGACCCCGGTTAAAGATCGGTATTACATACCAATTTACACAAGAGAAATACAGCGAACCAACAATAAATGTGATTGCCCCCGTTTTTTTATCTCCGTGCATTAGAGCAAGTGAAACCCCCAATCCCGCAACCGCAAGCGATACATATTCTTTACACAACAAGGCTGCAATTATGAAAACAAAGTACCACATACTTTTCTTTTTTATATAACACAGATACGCCATCAATAAAAACGGTATGGAAAGGGAATCGCCATAAAAATCATACAGCGCGATAAACTGCAATGAAGGGAAAAGTGCAAAAACTGTGGCTACAGTACATGCCTGCAGCTTGTCTCCCAACAACTCATCTGCAATTTTATAGATGAGCAGTATGGAGAGACTGAGAAGAATCAGTTTGCTAAGCAACAGAAGACGTGGATCGGGACTGATGGTATAGATCAGGGCAAATATCAGATAAACGGGCTCAACATGCCCTGAGAGTCTTGTTCTGTTCCCGAACGGATATGTTTGAGAAGTGACCTCCAGAAGTCTGCCTTGTGTTGTGTTCCATATAGCCTGATCCATATGGCCCAAATCAGACATATAACAATTGTAGGAGTGATATTTGCCAACAGACATCAGGAAAAAGATAACAAACCAGGAGAGTATCAGAACAGATAGAATATAGCGATGAAGCCTGGAATCTTTAATTCTCTTTAAAAACTGTCCCTTTTTTTTGACCTTACCCCTTATATAAAAAAACCAGGAATTTATTGTTAGTGCCATCATCACAAGCAGAGCGAAATAATATATATCGCCATCTGTTATTTTTCTAAGTAAATACAGGATTACACATCCTGCTAAAAAAATCATTTTCGGCATTTATATTTATTCCATGCGACTATAATTTATCACCACATAAACCCGTAATATTTTACTATGAATCAGAAACAAGTTCAATCTCTTCTCGAGCAGATAAACCGCTTTCCAACCGGGCCTGGTGTCTACATAATGAAAGATACCTTGGGTGAACCCCTTTATATCGGAAAGGCGGTGAATCTTAAAAGCAGGGTCAGGTCCTACTTCTTTGATTCCCATGAAGACAGGATACAGATTCCTGTAATGCTTAATAAACTGCACCATATCGATTGGATCGCAACCAACAACGAAACAGAAGCGCTTATCCTTGAAGCGAATCTTATTCGAAAGCACAAGCCCCACTATAACGTCGATCTCAGAGATGACAAGCATTTCCCATATCTGAAGGTAACTATCCAGGAACCCTTCCCGAGGCTTCTGATTGTAAGAAAAGTTATCAAGGACGGCTCAGTATATTTTGGTCCCTACACCGATGTCAGATCAATGAGAAAAATTGCCGATTACGCAAAAAGAATTTTCAAACTGAGGGACTGCCATAAAGTGCTTCCTGGTAAAAAGCCTGTGAGACCATGTATCAACTACTCTATGAAGAGGTGTTCCGGTCCATGTGGAGAAAAAATCTCACAGGAAGAGTACAGAGAAAATGTGTCTGATCTGATCCGGTTTTTAAAGGGTAAAAGAAACGACATAATAAACGAACTAAAGGCGAAAATGATCTCCGCCTCTGAGGAGTTACAGTTTGAAAGGGCTGCTCTGCTCAGGGATCAGATTAATTTGATCAAAGACGCCTCAAGGCTGCAACGGGTTGACCTTAAGCTTTCTGATATTGATTGTGACGTGTTCGGCTTTGCCCATGGGGTCAGAAACATTTGCCTTGCAGTCCTTCATTTCCGTGAAGGACTACTTATGGCCAAAAAGCATTATCTTTTCAAAAAAAGCAGCTGGGATTTCTCCCCCTCAAATCATGACCACATAATCATCCAGTTCTATATGAAGGAACAGCTGGACATACCACGAGAGGTGATATTACCGGAAGAGAGCGGCATAAACAGCTCTGTTATTGAAGAGTGGTGTGAAAAGCAATTCTCGAACAGGGTACACGTTACAGTTCCACAAAAGGGCACGAAACATCAGCTTGTACTCATGGCACAAAGAAATGCAGAACTTTATCTCAACCAAAAAATGCCGCCCGATGCTTATGAAGATCTGAAAGATTTGCAAAAAGCCCTCCACCTTCCAATTGTACCTGAAACTATCGAAGCATTCGATATCTCAAATCTTGGAGAATCTTTTACTGTTGCAGGGATGGTTCAGTTTAAGCATGGTATACCCAACAAATCAGCATACCGCAGATACAAGATCAAATCTGTCGAGGGACAGAATGATTTCGCCATGATGATGGAGGTTGTGGGCAGACGACTGAGAAGACTTCAGGATGAGGGCAGACCTTTTCCCGATCTGGTCCTGATTGATGGTGGTAAGGGACAACTCAGTGCCAGCATACAGGCACTCGGTGAATTTGAAAACCCCCCCCTTATCGCATCACTGGCAAAAAAGGAGGAGATCCTTTTCTCTCCATGTATCGACACCCCTGTTCAGCTTCCCCCGAATCATCCGGCGAGAAAACTTGTCCAGCGAATCAGGGATGAGGTACACCGTTATGCGATTACTTATCACAGAAAAATCAGGGGAAAACAGTTCAGCGCCTCCAGTCTCGAAACTATTCCCGGTATAGGGAAAAACAGAGCAGAAAAACTCCTCAGAAAGTTTGGCTCTGTAAAAAGAATAGCTTCCTCTGAGAGTGAAAGTATAGCACAGGCTGGTGGCTTTTCTGTAGAGCTGGCTGAAAAAATCAAAGAGGATCTTAACAAGACCTGATATTACCCTCTAACCGATATATTTATTTTCCCCTTCGGTCAACACATCCAGAAACTCCTGAGCCTCATCTACCTGCAGAAGTTTTTCCCTGATCTCTTCCCAGGTCATAATCCTCGACAGTGAAGAGAGAATTTGAGTGTGTTCTGTTGATGTGTTTACAGGGGAGAACAACATAAAAAGCATATGTACCGGTTGATCATCGATCGCGTTGAAATCTATCCCAGTCTTTGATCTGGCGGCAGCCATATAGCAGCGGTCTATTCCTGCTAATCTAACGTGGGGGATAGCTATACCATAACCTATCCCAGTGGAGATTTCTGCTTCCCGCTCTAAAATTTTTTGAGTAAGAATTTCCGGATCATGGTTTAGGTTATACAGAGAAGCCATGAAATGGGTCATATCCCTAAGAACCTCATTTTTATCTGTTTTTTTGATATCAGTGAGTATTGCATTCTTAGGTAACAGATCCTGTAATTTCAAATTTTCATCCTTTATTCATGTTTGCGAATCTGTTATTGTGGATAGTCGCTCTATTTTTTTGACTCATTTCTCTGTATGGCAAGGAATATTCTCCCCAGTATATACAGGGCCAAACCAAATATCGCTACCCCAATTGCAATGTTTGGTACATAACCCCCCATAGGTCTGGTCTGCATAAGGGTAATAACACCAATAAGTGCTAACAGAAACCCGGACATCATAACACCCAATGCTCTTTTTTTCAGAAAAGGAATAATTTGCATAATAATCTCCCCATTTAAACGTTGAAGATAATATGATTTCTGAACACTATATTTCCAAATAGAAGAGATTTGAAATTTACACCAATGTTTAATTGCCCGGCTAATCAAAAATGCATTATCTGCTTACCATCCTTAAACACACTGATTCTCCGGGTTGATTCAGAGAGTGCTATGCTCAATGCACTTGTACATGAACTGATATTTGCTGCTGCAGTATGGCGGGCACCTAATCCCTTGGGGACAAATTCAGAATCACTTTCTGCCTTTATAAATGCTCCGGAGGTAACTATCACACCATCACCCCTGATCACAAAAGCTCCGTCAATTTTGGAAAATTCCTTTATCGTAGCTTTCAAGCCGGGATCAAGCACATTACGGTTCTCTTCTTTATACCCCCCGAAAGGATTCACCACCATCTGTTGACAGGATTTCAGTACTTTTTCAGAATTTCCCAATACAAAAAGCGTGCCTACAGGTTTCCCTTCCCGACCCTCTGCTGCAAGTTCACTTGTGATCTGGAGCATTCGTGCAAAAACCTGCTGCTGCAAATCTATCGGTCTGGGCTTTTTTCCTATGGTGAAAAAGAACCTGTAATCCTTTAAATTGGTCAGTATTATGGTATCCAACAGATTCTCATCCGGGCTGCCCAGAATACTAAGTACCTTCTGATTTCTCTTAAATATCCCCTGAGAAATGAGATATATTAAAACAAGCTCCACCTGATTTGATCTGTTAATGTTTTTGAAAGGAATTTCAATTATTTCCTTTACACCCGTGATTTCTTCAGGTAATGAAGAGCGATCAAGGCACACCATGTATATTGGCACTTTTCTCTTCGGTTTAAAGGAAAGTGCTGTTATCTCCGATACAGAATGATACACTACTGCAGAAACACCTACATCCTGTGCTAATTCGTATGCTTTTTTTAATATGCTTGATGACACCGGCTCTGTTGTCGCTGCTGACTTTCTTTTTCGGCCAGCCCCATCTCCTTTGAGAATAGATACTATCTTTTGTGGAGTTGAAGCATTAAGAATGCTGTTGAACCGATCCGGATCACTCAGTCTCTTTGCAGTCCACGACAACGCTTCCAGATGATTATTCCCGTCACCAACTATCAATATACAGAGCTTTATTTTCGTATCATCCAGCGAGTCGTATAATATCCCTTTTTTACTTAAAGCCACCGCTGCAACTGTTCCCGGAAAACCAGGTATTCTGGCATGGGGCAGAGCTATTGAATCAGATACTCTGGTTGAGATAAGGCTTTCACGTTCCTGCACCAATGTCATAATTTCGGTATAATTTGTATGAGGAAATTCATCCGTGATAAGACGTATCAAATGCTTGAACACCTGATCCTTTGAATTTGTATTCAGTATCGCAACCCGTTTTTTACTAAAAAGTTCTATATATGACATTTCAACCTCTGAAATCAACAAGTTATCAACATATCAAAGCATACCATTTTCCTCAGCTCAATACCATTTAAATATATGCTTTACAGCAATTCTGATGATACCAGGGACCCGGTGGGACACACTAAGTATTAAGAATGTTCCTATAAAATACTTCTATGCAGCAAAAAAATCATTTATCGGAAAAATTGAACCCATAAAGAGCTCTCCTATAATGTCGTATTTCAATTAGGAGGATGCCCATTTAATATTTTTATTCCGGATACGCTTTTATACAAAACCAAAATTTTTATAATCTAACTTTTAAACATTCTGGATATTCTCAATGATTAACCGTAAAAAAACCAAACCAATAACGGTCAGAAACGTTACCATCGGTGGATTGAATCCTGTTGTAATACAATCGATGACAAATACCCGCGCTCATGATTTTCAGGCCTGTGTTGATCAGATTAAGAGATTACAGGAAGCCGGATGTAGTGTGGTCAGGCTTGCAGTTCCAGATATGGAAGCTGTTGAGGTGTTTAAAAGAATAAGAAAAGCGATTGATTTTCCACTTGTGGCCGATATTCATTTCGATCATCGCCTCGCAATCGAAGCGATAAAGGCGGGGGCAGACAAAATAAGAATAAATCCGGGAAATATCGGATCAAAGGAGCGTGTTCTTCAGGTAATCAAAGAGGCAAAAAGTGCACATATTCCCATACGCATTGGTGTAAATTCAGGATCCCTCCAAAAGTCCCTGCTCAATAAATACGGCAAGGTCACCCCGGAAGCTCTTGTGGAAAGTGCTCTTGGATATATCGCATTCTTCGAGGAAAACGATTTCAGCAATATCATTGTTTCTATCAAAGCAAGTGATGTTGTTACAGCTGTACAGGCCTGTACCCTGCTGGCACAAAAATCAGATGTTGCCCAACATATAGGAATCACCGAGTCAGGGACAATTCGAAGCGGGACAATTCGCTCCAGTGTTGGTATAGGTCACCTTCTTGCCATGGGGATCGGAGATACCATCCGGGTTTCATTATCGGGAGATCCTGTTGAGGAGATTTATGTGGCAAAAGAGATCCTCAAATCCCTCGATCTTCACAAGGGATCGGTCGTAATAGCATGTCCCACCTGCGGGCGCACCAATATTGACGTTTCGGATCTGGCTTCAAAAGTTGAGACTCTTGTTTACAAATTAAACTCACCTGTTAAGATAGCCGTAATGGGATGCGTTGTCAACGGCCCCGGTGAAGCCAGGGATGCTGATATCGGAATCGCCGGGGGTAGGGGAGAAGGTCTTATCTTTTCAAAAGGTCAACCAATAAAAAAAGTCCCTGAAGATCAGCTTTTACCCGCTCTTGAGGAGCAGATAAAAATCTGGATAGAAAACAACTGATTGTTTATGCTAAATTGGTGATGGCAAATACCACATGAGCTGCAACACCACTTTTTATTGCCGATTCATCCGGAAGAAACCGTGAACTGTGAATTCCGGCGACATTTTTCTTGTTTCCGGAACCAACTCCCAGATGCACATACAAACCTGGAACAAGTTGTTGATATCTTGAGAAATCCTCTGCGTACATGCTGGGATACTCTAACTTTTTTATCTCGCGGTTGCCAAAATACCCGATAAACGCTTCCTGCGTTTTTCTGGCCAGCTCTTCATCATTGAAACAGGGTGGATATGATTTTTCGAATCTTATATCTACCCCGGCTCTGAAAGACTGCGCTGTTTTCTTTAGTTTTTCTTTTATGCGGGAAACAATGAATTTTTCCAGCTTGTCTGAGTGGTAACGAATAGTCCCCTGAAATTCAGCTGTATCGGGAATTATATTCCGTCTCACCCCAGAATGTAAACTTCCCACCGTTATAACTGCAGGCTGTACAACAGGGCATTCTCTGCTCACTATAGTCTGCAGCGACATAATCATTGAGGAAGCACAAACAATGGGGTCCACACTATTCTCCGGTGATGCCCCATGGCCTCCCCTTCCTTTCACGACAACATCAAACAGTGTTACTCCTGCAAAATCGTACCCCTTTTTTATACCTATGATACCGGTTCGGAATGAAGGGTTCACATGGAGTCCAAACACTGCATCTGCATCTGCGGGGAAGACTTTCTTTTTTATGAGATTAAAAGCCCCGCCGGGTTCTTCCTCCTCTGAGGGTTGGAAAATACAAACCACTGTTCCGCTCCAGTACCTGCGAAGATTCCACAATACAGAAATTGCGCCTGTGAGGATTGCTGTATGCATATCATGACCACATGCATGCATTACACCCTCATTTTGGGATTTGAAATCTATGTCGTTCTCCTCTGTAATCGGAAGCGCGTCCATGTCCGCACGCAGTACGATTTTTTTCCCTTTTCCATTCTTTAGTTCCACAGATACCGCGGTTTTGTCAAGATGATATTTGGGATCGAACCCCCTGTTTTTCAGAGTCGTGTATACAAGCGCAGCAGTGTCAGTTTCTTTTCCTGAAAGCTCGGGGTTTTTATGGATTTTTCTCCGTATATCTCTTGTATCTGGAAACCCTTTTTCTATTTCTGAGTCTATTGTTTTTCTAATAACGGATTCCATTTTTTTTTCCTTTTAGGAGAATACACATCTTTAGTTTTCCCGGTAAGCCATATCTCTCATCTGTAAGATTTTTCTCTTTTTCTGAAAAAAGATATGATCGGCTCTACGTAGTCAGATTCTGTCGAAACTGGAATTTCATCCACACCCGTCGAACGCAGAAGTGAGGACAGTTTCTCTCTTCTTTGTTTGTTTTCCTTTTCGAATGTATCCCTTACGGATTTATCATTTGTATCGAGTAAAATTATCTCTCCGGTTTCCGCATCTTCGAGTTCAATCAATCCCACTGCCGGCAGTACCTCTTCACGCGGATCTTTAATATTTACAGCTATCAGGTCGTGACGAGTTGCCGCAACCCTGAGAGATTTTTCAAAGGATGGAGAAATAAAGTCTGAAACAAGAAATATAACTGCCTTTCTTTTCTGGACCCGGTTGAGAAAAGTGATCGCTTCGCCAACATCAGTCCCCTTTTCCCTGGGTTTATAATAAAGCAGTTCTCTTATTACCCTAAGTACATGGTTTTTCCCCTTTTTGGGAGGAATATACCGCTCTACCTGAGATGAGAAAATAATTAGCCCCACTCTGTCGCTGTTTTTTATGGCAGAAAAGGCGAGCATAGCACAGAGCTCCACAGCCATTTCACCTTTGAACTTATCTCCGGAGCCAAAATTTCCTGAAGCAGATGCATCGACCAGCAACATAACAGTCAGTTCCCGTTCCTCGATATGTTTCTTTACATAGGGCTCACTGTAGCGGGCAGTTACATTCCAGTCAATATTTCGGATATCATCTCCCTCGATGTAGGAGCGTACCTCAGAGAACTCCATCCCCCTGCCCTTGAATGCACTGTGATATCCCCCGGAAAGAATAGAATCCACCACACTTTTTGTCCTTATCTCTATTCTGCGGATTTTTCTGATAATTTCTTTAGGTATCATTTTTTCCCTCATACAGGTCAGAAATCATATGCTGAAGAACCTTCAGATGATCTTTTTTCTCCTTCAATGAGAGGCGGAGAAAAATCATAAATATTATGTTCAAAAATCCAACCACTCCGATAGCAATAATGTAGTAAATATAGCGCATAGCTTGTTGTTCCAATTTCTCTTTATTCTCCAGATCCCTTAAGTATACACTGTATCTTTCTTTCAGTTTTTCCACGGTAATTTTGTCCGGGTTTCCGGTTTCGGGGAGGTGTTCCTCATTCTGGAATTGTATCAGAATTTCCTCTAACCTCTGACCACTGTATCCCAGTGAACTAAGTATGTTTAGCAATTCAGCTCTCATAAAACGAATCTGTTCCCTTGCGATTTTCAGAAAATTCTCTTCACTGAGGAAAGAAACTCCGTAGGGATACTGTTCGGCCAACTGGCGGTATTTACGAGTTGCCAAATAATATTCGTTGTTGGACTGGAAATGGAAAGCTATCTCAAAAAGCGCATCATCCGCTACATCACTTTCGGAATATCTTTCCAGAATAGTTCTCATTATTTTAAGCTTCTCCTCTGTCTGCCCAACCTGTCTGTAGCATTTACCCATCCACAGCAGGTAATGGGGCTGGGGATCCAGAGTGTTTGCATGTGAGAACTTTTCCAGCGCAGTATGATAATCCCCCGACATGAAAAATTTCAGACCGGTATTAAAATATGCCTCCGGAGGCTCTTTCTCTCTTCCCTGTATTAATTGTCGTTCCCTCTCCTTAGGTTTTTCAAGGGATGGCGGAGGCAACCTTTTTTTCTGCTGCACAGAAGCGGTATTTCGCGGATCGTTTCTATCCACTTCAATGATTCCCCCCCTCTGTTTATCTATCAGCATAATCGTTTCAGTGGCATGGATTTGAAACACCAAAAGCAGAATTGAAGAAAAAATAATCATCTTTATCATTGCGGTCTCGCAGTGGAAAGTATCAGGGGACCTCTATACTGTCAAAAACTTTTTGAACAATCTGTTCCGAAGTGATATTTTCCGCTTCAGCCTCGTAGGTGACTATTACTCTGTGACGCAGAACATCCATACCGATCGATTTTACATCTTCGGGAGTTACATACCCCCTCCCCCGGATGAAAGCATGAGCCCGGGCTGCACGGATTAAAAACAGTGTCGCCCTTGGAGATGCTCCAAATTCTATTAAATCCTTTATGTCAGCTAAGCCATTTGACTCGGGCTGACGTGTAGCAAACACTATATTGATTATATATTCTTCCACCCTGGGGTCAACATATATATCATTTACCAATTGACGTGCATCCATGATCTGTTTCACTGATGCCACTTTTTTTACCTCTGGTATAACTCCACTGCCCATTTTTGAGAGAATCTGCTTTTCCTCTTCCTTCGTGGGATATGAAATTTTCAGTTTCAGCATAAACCTATCCACCTGAGCTTCAGGCAACATATAGGTCCCTTCCTGCTCTATGGGATTTTGAGTTGCCATAACAAGAAACGGCTCCTCCAGTGAATAGGTCTCTTCTCCGATTGTAACCTGCCGCTCCTGCATCGCTTCCAGAAGTGCACTTTGTACCTTAGCCGGCGCACGGTTTATCTCATCAGCCAGTATTATGTTTGAAAACAGAGGACCTTTTTTTGGCACGAACTCTCCGCTTTTTTGATTGTACACCAAAGTACCTATTATATCGGCTGGGAGAAGATCGGGGGTGAACTGGATCCTTTTAAATCCTGTATCTATTACGTTGGCCAAAGTTGAGATCGAGAGTGTTTTGGCCAATCCCGGTACTCCCTCAAGAAGAATATGACCGCGGGTCAAAAGTGCCACAAGTAATCTGTCCACCATCTTAGTCTGCCCGACTATCACTTTAGACATTTCTGTTTTCATAGTTGATACAAAACTGCTTTGCTCTTTAACTTTTTCGTTTAGCATGGAAATCTCTGCAGACATTTAGACTTTCCTCCATAGATGGTTTTAAAGGTGTACTTTAAACTAAGTCGCACCGAGAGAAATGCATTATATTAACTTAACAGGGTTTTAAAAAATAGCATATTCCTCTAATTGGTTCAAAATTTGCACTATGTTAAAAGTTCTTGAAGTTATTATAGTGGTTTTGGTGGTAAAGGGAGCTCTTTCTCTGTTTAGGAACAGTAAAAAGAAAAAATCCTTTCTCAAAAATACAACTACCAAAATTACCCGTTTCGATTGTCCCGAATCTGATATCACAGATGGTGAATTCGAAGATGTTTAATTTAACTTTCTAAACAGTTCTCTCAAGTTTTCCACCCTTATCAGATCCCGGTACATATACTCTTATAACCAGTTCACCCTAAACAATTATGATATGATGAAAAATAAAATATCTGAACCTCTCCTCTTTGAACCAGTTTTAAAAGAAAAAGTGTGGGGTGGAGATGCTTTAGGCAGAAAATTAAATAAACCTCTGCCACCGAAAAAAGCTATCGGTGAATCATGGGAAATTTGTGGTATAGACAATGAATGCTCTGTTATCAGGAGCGGCTCCTTTGCCGGAGCTTCCCTGAACAGTCTATACTCTCTGGATTCTAAATCACTTGTGGGCTCACTGTCAAACAACAGTTCTTTCCCACTGCTGGTAAAATTTATAGATGCCAGAGATAATCTTTCTGTTCAGGTACACCCCGGTGATGTACAGTCACGCCAAAAAAACTGGAGTATAAGAGGGAAAACAGAGTGCTGGTATGTGGTAGAAGCCCAAGAGAACACAAAAATTATCGCCGGTTTCAACCGAAACGTTTCAAAAGAAGAGGTTATCCAAGCAATAGAAAACCAATCTCTTCATGAGTTGCTCAACTTTCTGCCCGTAAAAAACGGTGATGTTTTGTTTATACCTGCAGGTACTGTTCATGCCATTATGAATGGAACATTTGTTTATGAGGTGCAGGAAAGTTCAGACACTACCCTGAGACTTTACGATTGGGGCAGAACCGATTCTGAAGGAAAAAGCAGAAAACTGCACATAAAAGAAGCCCTGGATGTCATTACCACAAAATATCAGCATAATCTGATTATCAACCCTGTTACTCTGGAAATCGAGGATGGAGTAAAGCATCTCTACAGAGCGGTTTGCAGATATTTTGCCCTTGAACAATTTGTCTTCTCAAAAGACACCTCCATTTCTCTTGAACCAAAGCAGTCTTTCAGAATAATCTCCTCAATTGAGCAGGATGCAGAATTAATTTACGATGATGGGAGTATTACAATTAAAAAGGGACAAACTGTGCTCCTGCCTGCAAGTCTCAAACATGTAAAACTTGAAGCACCCAAAAATGCTAACCTCTTACTTTCATCCGTTCCTGATATAAAAAAAGAAATTACAGATCCTCTAATAAACTATGGTATAAGTTCAGAATCTATTGCACTTTTGGGTGGAGACAAGGACCATAATGATCTGCTTCAATACTTGTAAAAAAACCTAACAAGAAAAATTCGCATTTATCCCTTTTCACACTGCTACCCAGATCCCAGATACTATTCGTGTGGATAATACATTGATAACTCTGTTTTAACCCAAATATCTGTTATCCCCTTTTGTTCATCACATACCAAACTTTGAATTGTATTATTCTCTGAAAAAACGTATTTTGTTTTTATCTTCAGAGATTCATCGACTCTTTAATCCACCTTGATAAAAATCCGTACTACATTCTGATTAACAATATTTTTCAGTTTATAAATATGTCGGTGAAGAGACGGTATGGTGTGTATTTTGTTTGAGGAGCTTATATGATTTCTACATCGTCCCTGATCAGCGCTTCTAAAGAAGAACTGATCGATGCATTATGGCGCAGCGATTCAAAAATATTCGATCTTTTGAGTCAGGCTGACACTCTTGAAAAAGCAAGATCTTCGCTTTTTAGCTATTTATGCAACCTTGAGCAACGCTATTTCCACAGCTCATCACCAAAAAACAGAATAGCCCGCCATATCATCGAAAGGAACAATGCAAAGGAGTGCATCAGAGTTTTCAAAAATATCATTTTCACTGAAAATGAACACATCACCTCCTTTTCTGCATTAAATGCTCTATTTCTGTTGGCCAAAAATGATAAAGAAACCATTGGCCTCATTAAAAAAGGATTCCTCTGTGAATTTATTTTTCTTTTCAGAGGAATAAATGCAAAATCTCAGATTCTTTCCTCCTCTTCAGAACTTAAAGTAACAGTTATCGAGAACAAAGATGCACTTTCCCGATCTAATATTCTTGACCAGTATTCATCGCTGATGAATGAAAAACTCAAATCCTATAAGACCGGTACTGATAAAAACATTCTAAAAGCTTCCCTCGTACTGAAAAAGAAGATTCTTAACCATTTTAACGCAACTGAAGAAGACTGGAATAACTACACATGGCATATTTCAAACATTATCCGTGATTATGAAACAATTCAAAACCTTGTCTCTCTCAATGATAAGGAAATGTCCGGTTTGAAATATGCACAAGAAAACAATATTCCCATACACATAACTCCCTACTATCTGAGTTTGTTTTCTGAAACAAAACGTCAAAATTATGACAGAACATTACGCGCTCAGGTTATACCCTCTTCAACCTACTGCAAAAAAGTAATAGAAAATCTGTCTTTAGGTCTTGATCATGATTTCATGGGAGAAAAGTCCACAAGCCCTATTCAGCATATCACACGAAGGTACGCAAAGATAGTTATTCTGAAACCTTTTGATTCCTGCCCTCAGATCTGTGTTTATTGCCAAAGGAACTGGGAAATTACTGAGATCGAAAATGCTAATTTTACAAAAGCAAGTGTTGATAATGCTATTGATTGGATTAAAAATAACAAATATATCTCTGAAGTGCTGGTCACAGGGGGAGATCCTCTTACACTCACTAATGAGGATCTCGATGATATATTGGGCAAGATTGCTCAAATTAAACATGTTAAAAGAATAAGAATAGGAACCAGAATGCTGGTTACTATACCTATGAGATTCACACCGGAATTTATATCAGTTTTAAAAAAGTATCACGAATGGGGAAAACGTGAAATTTCCATCATGACTCATGTTGAAGACGCCCTGGAAATTACTGCAGATACTCTGGCAGCAATAAAACTTATTAAAAATGCAGGTATGAACATTTATAATCAGCAAGTCTATACCTACTATAACAGCCGCCGGTATGAATCTTGTTTTCTCAGAAAAGAACTTAAAATCTCCGGTATCGATCCCTACTACCTGTTTAATACAAAGGGAAAAGAGGAAACTGTAGATTTCAGAGTTCCGATTGCACGCATTGAACAGGAGAAAAAAGAGGAAGCAAGACTTCTTCCCGGGTTGGAGAGAACCGATGAGTCTGTGTTCAATGTACCAAAGCTTGGAAAATCTCACCTTAGAGCAATGCAGGATCATGAACCAATTATGATACTTCCCGATGGGAAAAGAATATACCGATTCTACCCCTGGGAGTCGAAACTTATCCTTGCTGATGATTATCTCTACACTGATGTCTCGATTTTTGAATACTTAGAAAAATTAAAGTGTGATGGAGAAAATGTGGATGAGTATCAATCAATATGGTACTATTTCTGATATCCCCATCCCCGCCCGAAGGCGGGGATTTTTTTATCTCTAATTATCTTTTTTAACTGCTTACCTTATTTTATAAGCATTACAGTTTTCACTATTCAGATAAACAGGGTTTTTGGTAGGGCTGTTTTCTTCATACACTAAAAAGGGGAGGTCTAAGAATTAGACCTCCCCTTTGTTTTTTATACAGAGTATTATTTTTACTTTTTCAATGGAACATCCACAGCTTCCACATCCCAAATTTCCTCTGCATATTCGGATATCGATCTGTCAGAAGAGAACTTTCCTATATTTGCAACATTGAGAATCGACTTTTTGATCCAGTTTTTCTTATCTTTGCTATATAGTTTAGCTACTTCTTCCTGACATTTTACATAATCATCAAATTCAGCCAAAACCAGATACTGATCACCATTGTTCATCAGAGCATCATAGATGGGTTTGAAAAGGTCTGGGTTTTCAGGTGAGAAAAACCCGCTGTCTATGAGATCCATCACCTGTTTTAGAAGAGGGCTCTTGTTGTAGTAATCCCTTGGATTATATCCATCTCTTTTCAGCTGTTCAACCTCATTGGCTCTGAGACCGAAAATAAACATATTCTCTTCACCTATCTCTTCAGCCATTTCAACGTTTGCTCCATCCATTGTACCAATGGTAAGCGCACCGTTAAGAGCAAATTTCATATTACCTGTTCCACTTGCTTCTGTACCGGCTGTTGATATCTGTTCAGAAAGATCAGCTGCAGGAATTACATACTCTGCCAAGGTAACTCTGTAGTTTGAAAGAAAATGTACTTCAAGAAGTCCTTTGGTATCCGGATCATGATTAATTACAGCTGCAACATCATTGATAAATTTTATCAGTAGTTTTGCAAAATGATATCCGGGAGCAGCTTTTCCTGCAAACAGGAATGTACGGGGAACGAAATCAGCTTTATCACCCGCTTTAATTTTTTCATACAAAGCAATACAGTGCAGAATATTGAGCAACTGCCTTTTATACTCATGTATTCTTTTTACCTGTACATCAAACATCATTTCGGGATCGAGTTTTATTCCTTCCCACTTACTTAGTTTTTCTACAAATTTCTCCTTACATGCTCTTTTTGCCTTATCCCAGTCTTTCTGGAATTTTGCATCCTCTGCAAACGGAATCAGTTTTTTGAGCTCAGTAAGATCGGTAATCCATTTGTCTCCGATTTTTGAAGTTATAAGATCACGAAGATGAGGATTTGACTTGTATAGCCATCTGCGCTGGGTTATTCCATTTGTCTTGTTATTGAATTTTGCAGGCCAGAGATCGTAGAAATCTCGAACCAGCCCATTTTCAAGCAGTTCGGTATGAAGCGCAGAAACACCGTTCACCGAATGGCTTCCCACAATTGCCAGATAAGCCATGCGCACCTGCTGATCATCACCCTCTTCGATTATGGACATTCTGCGAAGTCTGTCAGTGTCGCCGGGAAATTTATATGATACCTGGCGCAGGAATCTGTGGTTTATTTCAAATATTATATCCATAAGTCTTGGAAGAAGATATTTCATCAAACCAACAGACCATTTCTCAAGAGCTTCCGGCATCAGAGTGTGGTTGGTATATGCGAATGTTTTCACCACAATATCCCATGCCTCATCCCAACTCAGGTTGTGCTCATCTAAAAACAAACGCATCAGTTCTGCAATTGAAATTGCAGGATGTGTATCATTTAACTGAATCGCTACTTTTTTGTGGAAATTCTTAAAATCCTTATTCGACAGGAGATAACGACGAATTATATCCTGAAGTGATGCGGAGCTGAAAAAATACTGCTGTTTAAGACGCAGTTCTCTTCCGGAAACGTTGTTGTCGTTGGGATAAAGAACTTTGGAAATGTTTTCACTCTTAAGCTTATCCTCACATGCTCCTATATAATCCCCATCATTGAAATACTGAAGATTAAATTCTTCGGCAGCTCGTGCTGACCAGAGCCTGAGAGTGTTTATGTTATTAACTCCATACCCAGGAATCGGAATATCGTAAGGTAATGCTATCACATCTTCTGTTTCAATCCAGTTGATATGCATTTTGCCCTTTTGATCCTGATACTGTTGTGTCTTACCAAAAAATTTAATTTTTACTTTATACTCCGGTCTTTCAATTTCCCAGGGATTTCTTAACTGGAGCCACTGTTCCGGTAATTCATGTTGATAACCATCGATAAGTTTTTGATTGAAAATACCGAAATCGTAACGGATACCATATCCCACAGCCGGCAGTTTTAAAGCAGCCATTGAATCGAGGTAACAGGCTGCCAGACGTCCCAGCCCACCATTACCCAGACCAGCGTCATGTTCCTGGTCATAAATTTCCTCTATATCCAGACCCAGCTGTCTCATTGCTTCACTGCATGAGTCCTCAAGCTGAAGATTCATAATATTGTCTGCAAGGAGACGCCCCATCAGAAATTCCATCGACAGATAGTATACATATTTCACATTATCTGTATGATATTTCTGAGTGCTTTTAATCCATCTTTCAATTATTCTTTCACGGACAGCATAAGAAAATCCAAGATACTCATCATGCGCTGTAAGTGAATTTTTGTCCTTACCAATGTTATATTCAAGGTTGTTCAGAATTCCCTGTCTTATACTTTCGGAATCCATTCCTTTGAAGCTGATATTCCAGCTTTGAATATTTTTTTTATCCTCTTTTTTTGATCCTGCTTTTTCCAATGTCTTATCCATGCATATCCTTTCTATACGGGAATTCACCCACCTATTACGTTAGAAATCGAGAGTTATTATAGTACTGATTACAAAAATTTTTTTTCATTTTTTTGATCTTAAATGAATTTTTTCTCTCTCTTTTTTGGCCAGGTATTCGTTTTATTCAATTTTCGGGGAAAAAGTAAATATAATGCATTGCTTGAGCAGATATTTAATTTTGCGCAACTGTTGTTCCAATCAGAGAATACTTTCATTTCAGAAACATATCCACAATTCACACATTTTCCACATTTAAACGTTAATAACTCTTAACATGCTACATTTATCTGACTTTCTCGATTCTTGATAATGTGTGCAATTTTTCCCCCTCTTAACCTAAATCCTGAACAAAATCATTCTTTCCCAAAACAACCAAGACAAGTATGTTGCAAAAATTTAAATCAGCCACAACCTATGATGAAATTCAGGTTAGAGAAAATCCCATAAAACTCAAAATCATGAGTTTCAATGTGCGGTATGGCACCGCAAAGGATGGGAAAAACAGCTGGTCCCATAGAAGAGATCTTGTTTTTGATCTTTTAAAAAACTCTTCATGTGACATCTTCGGCTTACAGGAAGCTCTCCATTTCCAGATTGAGGAGATCATGGAGCAACTCAACCATTTTGGATATATAGGAAAAGGAAGAGATGATGGGAAAAAATCAGGAGAACACAATGTTATCTTTTATAATCCCAGAAAATACAAAATCCTGAAATCCGGTACCTTTTGGTTTTCTGATACTCCCTCTGTTGCCGGAAGCAAACATTGGGGAAACAAACTTCCAAGGATCTGTACCTGGGCTCATTTTTGGGACAGGGAAACCTCAAGGGATTTTTACGTCTATAATGTTCATCTTGATCACAGAAATGGCTCATGCAGAAAAAAAAGCATAGAACTGCTGTGTAAAAAAGCCTCTCAACATGAACATAAAAATACCCCATATATCGTTATGGGTGATTTCAATGTAGGCGAAAAAAACGAAATTATACATTTTCTAAAAGGGAAAAATAAAATCAACAACTCTGAAAACCCTCTTATCCTTGAGGATACTTTCAGAAAACTTCACCCAAATGCTACAGGCGGTACTTTTCATATGTTTTGGGGAAACAAAAGGGGTCCGAAACTCGACTACATTTTTGCTACACAAAAATGCTCCGTTTTGGAATCTAATATTATCAGAACAAATGTAAATGGTAAATTTCCCTCTGACCATTTCCCAATATATTCCCACCTACTTTTACAGTAGATCAAAAACCGCGATAAATTTTGCCACTTAGTCTCTCACCTCTATCCACTCCGTAAAAGACTTGTTGTTTGACCTGTCGGTCGCAACGAGTCTTGCGTACACTACCTCTTCTTCCCTGTAGTTTCCGTCGGAATCTCTCCTATCCCAATAAATAACAGACGGTACTATAGATCCGCCTGAATATATTCTCAAAACTTCTGCATTAACGGAAGGGTACTTTGAAATCACCAGTATCCAGTCCCTTATCCCGGTACCTCTCTTATCATCCTCTCCAGAGAGGGAAAAATAATACCCGATTCGCTCGTGGTTGTTATAAGTTAATTTTACTTTTGGGGCAATATTGTCCACCTCTTCAGTTGGATTGAAGTAAACCGAGGAAAATGTTTCTCCATTTCCCGTATAAACATTATTCTTATATCCGCCCTGAATTCCGAACACCGAAACTCCCCGCCGCAGGTTCATACCAAGAGAAAATCCAAAATTAGTTTCATATTTTCTGTCTGCATTCTGAAAAAATTCAAATCCGCAAGAAAAAACCAGGGAAGGATACCTTTCCAGGTTGTACCTGACTCTCCAGGCCCCTCCCGGGTATGGCCTTTCAAACTTATTCTCAAAAAAATTTGTGAAAAGAGACAGCTCATAAGAGACACTGTTTCTGAAGTGGTTTACCGGACCGCTTACAATGAAATTAAGTGAGGGTAATTTCACACTGCCGCTGTCTGTAAATTTTATATCTTTTAGCACTACAGACACGCTAAAATCATCTTTTCTATGTCCCGCCGCAACGTCCAGTGAAAGGGAAGAGAGTGATTTTGCATCATATTCAAGATTGAAGGATGAGCCGACAGAAAAGTTATCAACCCTGTGGTTAAAACCTGTTGATAACTTGTGGATATCTTTTCCTTTTCTGTATCCGTACACAAAGGATATCCCGTTGTTTTCAAAAGGATAAACCACTCCAGCCTGAACTTCCCAGTTTTCTTCCGATTCGAACCTATACAAAATTCCAGTTGGAATTCCTCTTTGATCAGATAATCGGGAGGGATTACTTAAAAGTATAAACGGGATTCCGAAATAACAGTAATCACCTTTAAGTGGTTGAGAATTTGCTGCCATTACAAAACTCAAAACGGCAGTATATAGCATAAGAATTGCAGCATCTCTGTTTATCAACATATTTAACATAGTTATCAACAATTTTTCTTTTTAAGGATTAGTTATCAACACTTATCCACATCTTTTTATATATTATACACCTATCGGTTACAATAAACAGCTAATTTTAACTTGTATGCTCTATTATCAATATTTATAAACAGATTAAACGGAACTTATCATTTTTTTTTCCCACACATAAATAAATATAAACCTTTAAAGTCGGGATAAATACCAATGCCTGTCACAAAACAATTGTTAGATCATTTTAGAGTAGTAATCATGGAGTTGAAATCTCATGCACCTTTCACGTTCATCGGAGCTCTTAGTTCATTGCTGCTGATGATTATAGTGGTTGTAAGAAGTATTCCAGCGGAAACTTTTAAGCCTATGTTCACGGGTTTGCACTCTCTTCATGTTATTCTAAGCGCAATGGTTACCACAGCCCTCTATTACAAGTACAAGAAAAATATTTTTCACACACTACTGGTAGGAATTTTCGGATCAATTGGTATAACCACCCTTAGTGATATAATTTTCCCTCACCATGGGGCAAACTTCATAATGTGGATAACTGGTGCAGCTTCGCACCATCACCATCACATTCACATAGAAGTGATAGACCACTGGTATATAATTATCCCTTCTGCTGTGGTGGGATTGATTATTGGAATTAAATTACCTTACACAAAAATTCCCCATGCTGGTCATGTTCTTCTCAGCACCTGGGCGTCACTGTTCTACATACTGGGCCACACATCAATTGGTTTTGAGTGGCTTCCGAGACTTCCACTGGTAATTGTGCTGCTCTTTATCGCAGTGTGGATACCTTGTTGTATCAGTGACATAGTTTTCCCGATGCTATTTATCAGAAAAAAGAGCCATGAATCCCATCCACACAAAGAGGATGTAAAAACACTGAACTAATTTTAAACCAGCGGTTTGGATTTTCAGGGAGGAGAAAATATCTCCTCCCTTTTTTTATGCTGCTACTTCTTCCATTATTCTCAGAGGCATTATCAAAAACAGATCTTCACTTTTCCTATCTTCCGGCTTCTCATAAACCGGGAATACAAGACATGCACTTATCTGGGTATTCATTTCCATTTTCACTTCAGGAGTTTTAATAATATCCAGAATTTCCGTGAGGTACTGTCCATTAAATCCAATCACATGCTCGTCATCATCATACTCCACAGAAATTGAATCTCTGGCTTCTCCTCCAATATCTCTGTTCAGTGCAATTATTTCGAGATTTCCCGGTTTGAATGAAAATTTAATTAAATGGGTTTTGTTGTTTGAAAGAACGGATACTCTTTTCACAGCATTCAGCAGAGAAACTCTGTCTATGACAATTTCCTTGGGATTATTTTTTGGAATTACTTTTGTGTAATCGGGGTAGGGGCCATCGATCATTTTAGAACACATTTCAAACTCTTCAGTTTTGAAAGTTATGTATTTATCCCCCAGCATAACAGTGATCATCTTTTCTTCGTTCTTAGGGTCTACAATTCTTGAGAGCGTACCAAGGCTTTTTGGGGAAATAATCCCGGAAATATTATTGATGATCGGAATAGACATATCTACAAAAGAACTTCCAAGACGATGTCCATCAGTTGATATCATTCCGGTTCTGTCGGGAGTGATTTCCCAAAGAACTCCGCAAAGACACGCCCTCGATTCATCTTTTGCTACGGCGAAAGAACTTTTTGTTATTAATTCACATATTCTGGATGAGGAAAGTTTGAACACATTTTCAGTGTTGTTTTCCGGAAATCCTGGGAAGTCCTGAGAATCAGCTCCAGCAATTTTACACGAAAACCCTTTTTCGCTCTCAATAATCAGAACAGTTTCATCAATTTCAAGATTCACGATTCCTTCAGGAAGTTCTCTTACTATTTCAAATATTTTTCTTGCATTTACGGTTATATCAAAAGGTGATTCACCCTCAACCGGGGTGGAAACTTTCATAGAGTGATCAAGGTCAGTAGCAGATATTTCAAGTTGAGAATCAATATAGGTCATTTTAAAATTTGATAGAATTTGAAGAGAGCTTTTTGTTGGTATTAAGGGAAAAGCCTTTTGCATAAGATCCTGGAGTTCTTTTTTTTGAATCATGACTGACATATTGACCACCTGAAGAGTTTGAATGTTGTGTTTTTTATTTTGTCTTATAAAATAATTACTATTATTAATAATTTATATAAAATAACAATAGAATAAGGTGTGTGGATAAGTATTAACAACATATTAAAGCATTGATATTAAGAGATTTAATATGTTGATAAAAATGTTATAATCATGTATGGTTTTCCTCACAACTTGTTTATATGCTAAAAATCGTTACTTATCACTACTTATCCACATTTAATGAACAGAATAAGATGTTAATCATTTCAGACTGTTTATTACATAGTTAACATCCCTTGCAACACCCTCATCCTTCTTAATAAGCTGCTCTATCTGTGAAATTGCATAGATGACGGTACTGTGGTCTCTTCCTCCGAAATTGAGACCTATAGTTTTAAGAGAATTGTTTGTTATTGTTTTTGAAATAAACATAGCCACCTGTCGGGCAAATGCAACTTCCTTATGACGGTTTTTCTCCCTTATGTTGTTAACGGGGATTTTGTAGTAATCAGCTACAGCTTCGATAATGTCGTTTATAGAGACTCGCTTTTGTTCTGTTTTAACAGAATCTTTAAGTACAGTTTTAACCAGATCGAAAGTAACATCACTGTGAGTGATGCTTGCATAGGCAAGAAGTCTGATAACAACACCCTCAAGTTCTCTTATATTTGAAAAAATATGCTCAGCAATATAGTAGAGAATATCCAGGGATATATCAAGATTTCCCTCTTCTGCTCTTTTCTTTAAAATAGCTACCCTGGTTTCAAGATCGGGGGGTTGAATATCTACGGAAAGTCCCCATTGAAATCTCGATATAAGTCTGTCCTGAAGTCCCTGCAAAGAACCCGGAGGAAGATCGGATGTGAGAACTATCTGTTTGCCATTTTGATACAGGGTGTTGAAAATATAGAAGAACTCTTCCTGGGTACTCTCTTTTCCTGCGAAAAACTGAATATCATCCATTAACAACAAATCACTTGAACGGAATTTTGTAGTGAAGGGTTTAGTGTTGTTGTTTTTAATAGCATCGATAAAATTAAGATAAAATTCTTCGGAAGATATATAAGTTATCTTAAGATCAGGGGAATTGGCGAGAATGTAATTGCCTATGGATTGCAAAAGGTGTGTTTTACCTAACCCCACACCTCCATAGATCAAAAGAGGGTTGAATTTCGTTTTCCCCGGGGCTTCTGCAACGGCAAGAGCAGCGCTTCTTGCAAACTGGTTGTTTGGACCAATTACAAAAGAATCCAGGGTGAAACGTTTGTTCAGTTTAGGATAGTTGGTGACATTGTAATTAGAGTTGGTTTTTTTTTCCTGCGGTTCAGTTGCCTTATGTTTCTCCTCCTCATCAGCGGTATCCTCACATTCATCATCAAGACTGAAGTTTTTGTTTTCAGAGAGGGAAAATTCTATTTCACAGATATTGCTGTCGAATTGTTTTGCCGTAGCGATGAGTGTTTTTTTGTAATGCTGATCAACGAAATCTGCAATAAACTGATTAGGGGCCGCCAGTTTCATCACAGAAGGATCATCACTATCAACTAATGACAATGGTCTGAACCAGGTTTCAAAACTGTGTGCGTTTATGGAATGAGATATATGGGAAAGAACAGAATTCCAAACATTTGAGTGCATAGATAACCGGATTTCAATGGGATAAGTGGGTGAAAAAGGGACAAAACTATATATATAGAAATCTAAATATACTCAGTTGATAATAAAAAGGAAAAAATGAAATATAACATAATTACAAAATGATTTGACATAAATATAGTTTATAAATCATTTTTACTGTTTTCTTAAACAGGAGCAATATAATGAAAAGAACATTTCAGCCATCTAAAAGAAAAAGAGCTAACAAACATGGTTTCAGAGCCAGAATGGCTACTGCAAATGGAAGAAAAGTGTTGAAAAGCAGAAGATCAAAAGGTAGAAAAAGACTTACAGTTTCAGACTCCATGTAATTTGCTAAAAAGGGAAATTATCTTCTTAATTGATATTTCCCACTTTTGGTGCCAGGGGAGGTGCCTCAGTCTGGAGACACAAAGCTACAATTTATTTCTGAGATTAAAAAAAAAATCAGACATATCAAATCTGTTTAAAACCGGGTATAGATACAAATGTCCCGGTTTTATTATTATCTATAAAAAAAACAGTTTGGATTATGACAGATTTGGTGTCGTTGTATCCAGAAGATTAGGAAACGCAGTTAAACGAAATAAAAACAAGAGAATTTTCAGAGAAATATTTCGTACTCATAAAACAGATATACCTCCCTTTTTTGATATCCTCATAAAGCCAAATATAGATTCATTGTCAGTAAAAAGAGAAAGTTTAATAAGTTGTTTTAAAGAATGGCAGAAAAAAGTAAAAAGCTAATAGCAGATTGTGTCTACTTTCTGATACAATTGATGAAAAATATTTTTTTAATGGGGAAAAATTCCTGTCGTTTTTCTCCCTCTTGTTCGAAATATGCTCAGGAAGCAATAAAAGAAGTACCGTTTTACATAGCTATACCCAAAATTATATGGAGAGTATTAAGGTGTAACCCTTTCACAAAAGGGGGGTACGATCCGGTGATAAAAGAAAATTACACAATGAAAGGTGCAGGAAGTGAATAAAAATACATTGCTGGCATTTGTTCTGATAATGTTAACAGTACTGTTTTTCAATTCTGAAATATGGAATAGGTTCTATCACGAAAGAATTATGAACCAGCCGTATGTTGTTGAAAACACAGAAGAAAAAGAGAACGCCCAACAAAGTGTAAAGGGCGAAAGAGAAGTATCAGAAAATGCTGTTAAAACAGAAAAAGTAACTGAAGAAAGTAAGGCTCAAACTGAACCAGAAGAAGTACAGTTTGAAAAAGATACCATTGTTGTTGAAACCGACAGATTTATTGCTACTATCAGCAGTGAGGGTGGAAGGATAATTTCTCTGTTGATGAAAGAATATACTCAGGACGGGGAGATGATTGAAATAGTTCCTGAAGATGGTGTTGGCGGAGCTCAGCTCTCCATTAACAACAAAAGCTATAATGAAACCATTTTCAATATAGTAGATGAGCAGGAAAGTTATGTGTTTGTTGGTGAGGATCCATATGTACTGGTCATGGAAACAACACAGGATGGTGAAGCTATAAGAAAAATATTTACCTTCAGTAACGAATCGTACAAAATAGGGTATGATGTAGAAGGGGATAATTTAAGTGGGAGCAAAGTAGGTATTGGATGGTTGGGTGGAATTAATGAACCCGAAGCATCAAATGGTGGAATTGGTGCGCCTGCTGAACAGAGACGGGTTCATTACTACAACGGAAACACTGTTCAACACATGAGAATGAGCAGAGAGGGAACCGAGGAATCATCTGGTCGTTACAAATGGATTGGAACCACCTCTAAATACTTTTTCATAAACTTAATATCTGACAGTGTTCGTGATATGGATGTAACGATCAATGCATTCGAAACAGAAAGAAGAGATGCAAACAATAATAAAATTGAAGAGATAAACTATTCTCTGAAATTAAACACTTTTGCAGAATCCAACAGATTAAGCAATTTTATATATGCAGGGCCTACCGATTATCGGGAACTGAGAAGTCATGAATCAAATTATGAAAAGGTTCTGTTTCCTGTCTTAGGATGGACTCGCCACATTTTATGGGCGGATTCATGGTTCCCACCATTAGCGGAATTTGTTCTTAGAGTTTTACTTTTTCTGCAGGGTATTGTGAAAGACTACGGTATTGCAATATTGATACTCACACTTCTCATGAGATTGGCAACCTATCCATTAACTCATAGCAGTACAAAGTCCATGAACAGAATGAGGGAGGTGCAACCCAAAATAAATGCACTGAGACAGAAATACAAAAGCAATCCGCAGAAAATGAACACAGAACTTATGGCTTTGTATAAAGCAGAAGGTATAAACCCTCTAAACCCCGGGTGCCTTCCAATGTTTCTTCAGATGCCGATATTTATATCTCTGTTTGTAGTGTTAAGGAAAGCGATTGAACTGAGAGGGGCGGGCACTGTATTATTTCCATGGATTAGTGATTTATCTCAACCTGAAACATTAATAAGCTTACCATTCTCTTTACCAGTTTATGGGGCAAGCATAGCTCTGTTACCAATCCTTATGGGAGTATTAACCTATTTTCAGAATAAAATGACCATAAAAGATCCAAATCAAAAAATGATGATCTACATAATGCCAATATTTATGCTTGTTTTATTCAATAACTTTCCTGCAGGGCTGGTGCTTTACTGGACGACTTCAAGCGGCTTACAGTTGCTTCAGCAGTTTATTACAAGAAGCAAAGGTAAATATGTTGCTAGTAGTGTGCCTGTAAAAACAAATAAAGACAAGCGCAAAACCGTTAAAAGATAATTTAAACTATGATGAACCGTCCGTGAACTTTGTGTTTTCGGGCGGTTATTTTTATATGGAACCAAAAGAAAATACAATCGTTGCATCAGCAACCCCTCCTGGAAAAGGGGCTTTGGCTGTTATTAGGCTTTCCGGAAGCAGAGCTAATACTATTGTAGCAGAAATTATTAAAGAGAAGGAAAAATTCAAACGAACAGAAGAGAGAAAAATAGCTCTGTATACAGTAATAGATAAAAATGGTGGGATAATAGATGAAGTAATAGCAGTAAAATACATATCACCTGTATCTTTTACCGGAGAAGATATGGTAGAGATAACCTGCCACGGGAGCTCCCTTATTACAAAAACGATAATTGAACAAACATATAGATATGGAGCTCAAGCAGCTTCCCCGGGTGAATTTACAAGAAGAGCTTTTGATAACAAAAAAATAGATTTAATGAAAGCAGAAGCGATACAGGCTTTAATTGACTCAACTACTTCATTGCAATACGAAACAGCCAAAAGAGCTTACACAGGGAAAAGTAGAGAAAAAATTGAAGAGTATAAGAGTGAGATAATAGAAATACTCAGTCAGATAGAGGCTGTGATAGAGTTTGGAGAAGAAGATGATATACACGATTCAAATACAGAAATTACATCGATACTGGATAATCTTAAAAGAAGACTGGCTGAAGAATACTCAAGGGCAACCAGAATAAAGCAATTTGAAAACGGACTATCAGTTTTGCTCGCAGGGCCGGTTAATGCAGGGAAATCCAGTCTTTTTAACAAAATACTCGGATATGAGAGATCAATCGTTCATAATTCTGCTGGAACAACAAGAGATAGTGTATCAGAGAGTGTTAATATAAATGGGCAGAAAATACGAATCACAGACAGTGCCGGTTTAAGGGAAACTGAAAACGAAATAGAAAACATGGGCATTGAGATAACCAGGAAAGAAATAAAAGAAGCCCATCTAGTAATATGGGTAACATCTGCAGAAGAGCCTTTTGAAAATCAAGAATTAAATATGATAGAAAACCTGGGAAAAAATTGTGTTTCAGTAATAAATAAAATTGAGAACGGGGATAAATATAAAAAGAGAGATCAATTGGAAAAGATGGGTGTTGAATATATAACTCTCAGTGTAAAAGAAAATATAAACACAGATGGGATGATAAAAAAGATACAACACTCCATAAATGAGATAATTAATAACGTTCAATTACCAGATATTATTTCAAACGAGCGACATCAAAAGATAGTAGAAAGAATAATAGAGAATTTATCTCTGGCCAAAGAGAATATATGCAGGGAAGAGATTGCAGCATTCTATGTAAGAAAAAACCTTGAAACCATAGAAGAGATCTGTGGTTATACGACATCAGAGGAAGTGTTAAACAATATTTTTTCCAATTTTTGTATAGGGAAGTAATGTTTCACGTGAAACAATTATGGCTATGAAAACAGATATTTTAGTAGTGGGTGGGGGACATGCAGGGATAGAGGCTGCTCATATTGCTGCCCGGAAAGGGTTGGAGGTTGTCTTGGTTACAAGTCACCTTGACCTTATAGGGCAGATGTCTTGTAATCCAGCCATTGGTGGTATAGCAAAAGGGAATATAGTAAGAGAAATTGACGCACTCGGTGGTCTGATGGGGAAGATTATCGATGAATCTGGGATTCATTTTAGGATGCTGAACCAGAGTAAGGGTGCAGCTGTTTGGGGAAACAGGGCTCAGGCGGATAAAAACACCTATCGGAAAATAGCCAGGGAGGAATTGGAAAAATGTGATAATATATCCCTCTTTCAGGGGATGGTTGTAGAAATTATCTGTAAAAATGGTAAAGTAGAAGCTGTCAGAACAGATACAAACCAAATTATTACCACTAAAGCGATTGTACTTGCAACTGGAACTTTTCTTAATGGTGTTGTTCATATTGGTTTAAATTCCTATCAGGCTGGACGAACTGGGGAACCACCTTCTTTAGGGTTAACCGAATCACTTGGTGGTTATGGGATTGAGACAGGGAGATTAAAAACCGGGACTTCTCCCCGAATAGATGGAAGAAGTGTGGATTTCTCAAAACTCGATCTTCAGGAAGGGGATAAAAACCCATGGCCCTTTTCATTTTTTACCAAAAGAACTCTTTTGAACAAGGTTTTTTGTTTTCAGGGCAAAACAAACAATGATACCCATAGTATAATAAACGAGAATCTGGATAAATCACCTCTGTACAGGGGCAAAATAACCAGTGTTGGTCCAAGATACTGCCCTTCGATAGAAGATAAAGTGATGAGGTTTGGAGATAGGAATGGGCATACATTATTTTTAGAACCAGAAAGTCTTGAGAATAAAGAGTTTTATCTCAATGGTCTTTCCACTTCTATGCCTTTCGATATTCAGGAAAGAATGGTCAGAAGTATCAAAGGTTTAGAAAAGGCCAAAATTATTCGACCAGGTTATGGTATCGAATACGATTATTTTCAGCCTCTTCAACTTAAACCAACTCTCGAATCAAAAATAGTGGGCAACCTCTATTTTGCAGGTCAGATAAATGGAACATCCGGCTATGAAGAAGCCGCCTGTCAGGGTTTGATAGCAGGAATGAACGCTGCCCTTAGTATTTTGCAGGAAGGGGAAATGATTCTTGGACGAGAAACTTCCTACACAGGTGTTTTGATAGATGATCTGATAATGAGAGGGACAGAAGAGCCATACCGAATGTTTACTTCAAGAGCTGAATACCGGCTTCTTCTCAGGCAGGATAATTGTGATGAACGACTCATGCCTATTTCTTTTGAAAAAGGATTTATAGACAAAGATACGTATGAAGAGAGATTGAGGCACTGGGATAGGAAAAAAGAAACTATTGAGTGGCTGGGCAGTGTAAAAATTAATCCTGCAGATTGTTATGAAACAACCGGTCGGGAGTTAAAAAATAGGGTAAAAGCGATTGATCTTCTTAGAAGGCCGGAGTTTTCATTAAAAGAAGTCCTGGAATGTGTTGAAAAACAGGAAGAAAGATCTGCAGAGAATAGGGAATTAACAGAGATTTTAATAGCAAACCGTTATTTGTTCCTTGGTGTGGAATCAGATATAAAATACAAAGGGTTTGTTCAAAAACAGCTAAATGAAGTAGAGAAAATAAGAAGGTTGGAAAAAACGGTGATACCGGAGGATATTGATTATAAAGATATACCCGGGTTGCTGATAGAATCGAGAACTAAAATGGATAAGGTTAGACCACGTTCATTGGGTCAGGCCTCAAGAATTCCGGGTGTAACACCAGCGGATATATCTATTTTGGCTTTGTATTTATCTAAAGAAAAAATAAAATAGATCGTTTCACGTGAAACAATAGGATTGTGTCTATGGATGCTGTATTAAAACCGTTTCTTGAGCGGGCTAAAAAAGCCTATGAATTGAAAGAGTTGGAACGTTTGGGGCTGACTCCGGAACTTGAGCAGAGAGAGCAGATATTGGAATATATTTGTTTGCTCTTAAAATGGAATGACGATGCAGGATTGGTTTCCAAAAATGATGAAGAATCATTATTTTTGAGACATTTCTGTGATTCGCTTCAGCCGTTGCTTCTTTTTGGTTTTAAAAAGAATGCACTTGTTTTGGATATAGGTTCAGGTGGAGGATTTCCCTCAATTCCTATCAGGATTTTCAGACCAGATCTCTCTTTTGTGCTTGCTGAGTCAAACAGAAAGAAGGCTTCCTTTCTAAATGAAGTGAAAAAGAGTCTCGAACTGGATAATCTGGAAGTGTTCAATGGTAAAGTGGAAAGGTATAACACTGAAGAGAAAAAATTTGATTATGTGATAAGCAGAGGATTCGGATCACTTCAAAAATTCTCTCAGCTGGCAAAACCAATGGTTAAACCAGACGGACATATGTATACTTTCAAAACAAAAAAATTCACTTCTGAATTGGATTTTATCACAAACAACAAAGAAACAGATGGAATTAAGATAAGAGAAATTGCAGAATATGATCTTGGCAATATTATCCTTGGTTTGAATCTGGTATCTCTGGAAATCTGTGATGTTGTGGAAAACCCGGCGTGAAAAGAAATATCACCACAATGATAAATGTTTGAAACAACAGTAAGACATTGAATTTTAATAGATTCACAACCTTTTTCAAGATATTAACATAGGTTGATGAGGGTTGTGGATAACCTGTGAACAAATTGTAGTACAAAGGGGTTTCTGTGGGAAAGATCATCGCAGTTTGTAACCAAAAAGGTGGTGTGGGAAAAACCACCACTTCCATTAATCTGGCAGCATGTCTTTCTGCTGCAGAGCGTAAAACCCTGATCATCGATATGGATCCACAGTCTAATGCTTCAACAGGATTGGGAATTGAGAAAAACGAATTAGACTATTCCATGTATGATGTAATTACAAACAGGGAACATAATGGAAAAACTATCGGTATAGCAGATGTAAGGGTAAGTTGCCCTTATATGGATTATCTCGATATTGCACCCGCAAGTCCAGATCTGGCGGGTGCAGAAGTAGAACTCGTTAACTCGATGGCTCGGGAAAAGAGACTTTTATCTGCTATAAATGCGGTAAAAGAGGAGTACAGTTATGTGATTATCGATTCACCACCATCTTTAGGCATGTTAACAGTGAATGTTCTGACAGCGGCAGATTCTGTACTGATTCCTATACAGTGTGAATACTATGCATTGGAGGGGTTGGCAGAACTGCTTAATACTGTGCATTTGGTTCAGAAAAATCTCAACTCGAAACTTGTAATCGAGGGAGCTCTGCTTACCATGTATGACGGAAGATTAAACCTGTCTCGTCAGGTAGCAGAAGATGTACGCAGCTGCTTTTCGGGGAGGGTGTTTGAAGTGGTAATAAGCAGAAATGTGAAGCTTAGTGAAGCTCCATCATTTGCAAAACCAATAATTTTGTATGATATCATGTCCGCCGGTGCAGAAAACTACCTCAACTTAGCTAAGGAAATTATGCAAAATGAATAAACGCAAGGCTTTAGGCAGGGGACTATCAAATCTTATCCCAACTCAATCAGAAGAGAGCAGTGGTGAAAATGAACTCCTTCAGGTAGATATAAGTGCTGTAGTACCAAATCCTTATCAACCTAGGATAGATTTTGATGATGAGGAGATTGAAAACTTAGCCATAAGTATCGAAAATCAGGGTCTGCTTCAACCGGTAGTTCTGAGAAAATCGGGTGATAAGTATGAAATTATTTCTGGTGAAAGAAGATTCAGGGCATTTAAGCATCTGAAAAGGGAAAAATTACCCTGCATAATAAAGACAGATGTAACTGACAGAGAAATGCTTGAATTGGCTCTCGTTGAAAATATTCAGCGGGAAGAATTGAATGAAATTGAAAAAGCGATTAGTTATCAAAAGCTTATACTTGATTGCAATTATACTCATGAACAGCTTTCAAAGCAGATCGGGAAAAGCCGAACAGCCATTACAAACAGCTTAAGACTCCTCAATCTTCCGGATATAATCCAGTCCATGGTACGGAAAAATGAGCTAAGCATGGGTCATGCAAGAGCTCTCCTTTCGATAGAAACCTCCGATCTTCAGCTTCAACTGGCAGAAAAAGCGATACAGGAGCAGTTATCTGTAAGGGATGTTGAAAAAGCGATACAGAAACATAAAGAGGGGAAGAAAATCAAGCCTGCCGAAACAGAGCCTATGGATCCGGATCTTGCTAATTTGCTGGAAAAACTTCAGTACAAATTCGGAACATCCGTTAAACTTAAAAAGGGATCTTCAGAGGATAAAGGAAAAGTGGAAATCGAATACTACAGCAAAGAAGATATGCTGAGAATATTTGATTTACTTAAAAATTAGCAGAGATGAAAAAGAGAACAACAAAATATACAGTAATGTTTATCCCAAACGGGAACAGACAAACCTTTTCTCTTACCATTCACAGGTACTTGCTATATTCTCTTTTGACTTTTCTATTTCTTTTTATGACTGGGCTTTTTATTCTGATAGTTAAAACCGGAGATGTAGCCATAAAGCTTCAACAGGTAGATAGGTTGAAACGGGAAAATCTCCAGCTCTCAGAAGATAACAAGAAACTTCAGATATCAAACAGACAGATTGCAAAAATCGAGACTATGACTGCTTATCTTCAGAGATTGTCCGTTTCGGAAGAATTAGAAAAACTGAACCTGCTTTCCAACGGTCAGCAAGAGTTGGAAAAAAGAGGGAGCAAAATAACCCGAAGTGAAATGTTTCAGGATTTCAGACCACAAACGATCAATGCTGAGCGGTATGCCAATGCTATACCAAATATTCTTCCGGTAGATGGATGGATAACGCGGGGATTCATAGATGAAGGGGAGGAAGGTAACGGACATACTGGGATTGATTTTGCTGCTGCCAAAGGAGCAGAAATCAGGGCAACTGCTCCTGGTATTGTGAGTAAAATAGAGAATGACAGGTATTTTGGGCTTATGATAACAGTACGACATGACTATGGTTTTGAAACCCGCTATGGCCACTGCTCTCAGATACTGGTGTCTTTGAGGGATAGAGTTAACAGAGGGCAAACGATTGCCTATGTAGGGAATACCGGAAGATCTACTGCACCGCATCTTCATTATGAGGTGCTCAAGAATGGAAAATACGTAGACCCATCCAGTTACATTATAGGGCAAAATGAATAAAAGGAGTAGAAGAATGGATAAGGGAAATAAGGGGCTTCTTACAATGATAGGCGAGGGAGCTGTGTGTGAAGGAACACTCATTGTACCCCATAGTATCCGTATTGAGGGAAAGTTTAAGGGACACCTGGAATCTTCGGAGATAATAACCGTCGGAAGCACTGGCGAGGTTGAAGCGGATATAAAAGCAAAGAGTGCAATAATAGGCGGAAAAGTGGTTGGAAACATGACTATACTGGAGAGAGTTGAACTTGAGGTAAATGCGACCATGATTGGAGATTTGCATACAAAAGATCTCGTGATTAATGATGGAGCGGTTTTTCATGGAAATTGTTCAATGGAAAAAGCAGAAAAGGGAAAAGCAGAGAAGGGAAAGCCTGCGTAAATAAAAAATTATTGGAAATGATCGATAATGATAAGGGAAGTAGCTTTTAAAGTTAGCTTTCCTTTTTTTTGTACTTTTCGGGAGTTAATGAAAACAGAAGTTGAATGCAGAATCAAAAACGAAAAGATCGCGCAGAGAAGGTTAAAGGAGAAGAGCAGAAAATAAGCGTTTTAACAAAATATAATAAAAGTGGAAACCGATTTGCTCCTATAGATAGTTAAAGCATCTGGGGGGCGCTATGAAATATATAAAAAAGAAATTAAAACAGGAATTCTATATACTCAATGATCTAATAGTACTTGGCAGTGTATTTCTTCTATCTGCATACTCACAATCAATTTTCACTCTTGAGTGTGTTAGTCAGTTGTTTATGATTCGGATTCCGGTTAGAACCTTACTTTTTGGAGTTATTTTATTTGCAGGATGGCATTTTGCTTTCAGAATAACAGGAGCCTATAACTTTTACGGGTTCAAAAACGGATTTTCGGAAGTAAAAGCTATAGTGAAAGGAAGTTTATTAGCTTTAGTTTTATTAATTATTAATGTTAATATATTCCAGATATCAATTGGGAATACAACTGTGTATTACAAATTCGGGATTTTCGGCTTATTGAGTATAACACTTTCCCGTTACATTTTCAGGATATCTATTTTGAGAATGAAATCTAAACATCAAAAAAGCAGAAATCTTCTGATAGCTGGAACAGGAAAACGAGCTCAGCGACACGCTTCCTTTATAGAACAAAATCCTGAGAGTGTGTACAACTTTTTGGGGTTCGTTGATAATGAACCGTGCGAAACCAGAGTGAGACCGGATCTGGAAAAAAAAATAGTTTGCAGCCTTAATAGTTTTTCTGCTTACCTGAGAGAAAATGTAATTGATGAAATATTTATATGTCTACCAATCAAAACGTATTACAATGAAATCTCAGACTTGATAAGTTCTGCTGAAGAGCAGGGGGTGATAGTCAAACTATGCACAGAGTTTTTTGATGTTAGACTGTCAAGCACTCGTATAGATTACTTTAATACTGAACCGGTAATGACACTGTACACAGGATTTTTCGATCACCCCGATCTGATTGTAAAAAAGATGATAGACTTCTTGGGTGCCTTGGTTCTGCTTATTATAACATCCCCGATTTTTCTGATCAGTATGCTTCTGATATGGGCTACATCTGGAAAACCAATCTTCTTTCTTCAGGATAGGTTAGGTGAGAATAAAAGAATTTTCAAGGTTGTTAAGTTTAGAACTATGGTATGTAATGCAGAAGAAAAAATAAGAGAAATAGAAATGCTAAATGAAAGAAAAGGGGAAGCCGCGTTTAAAATAAAAAATGATCCAAGGGTTACATCTTTAGGAAAAGTGTTAAGGAAATTAAGTATCGATGAGTTGCCTCAGTTAATTAATGTACTAAAAGGAGAAATGTCTCTTGTGGGTCCCCGACCATTACCTATAAGAGATTATAAAGGATTTAGCAGCGATTGGCACAGAAGAAGATTTTCGGTAAAACCTGGCATAACCTGCATATGGCAGGTATCGGGAAGAGACAATATACCTTTTGAAAAGTGGATGGAAATGGATATGGAGTACATTGATAAATGGTCTCTTTGGCTTGATGTAAAACTTCTCTTTAAAACTATTCCGGTAGCGTTGTTTGGGTCCGGAGCAAGCTGATAAATACTTATAAGAATCAGGAAGATGTCTGGATGTGATCTAATTGATTGGAGCTTAATAGTTTGTTAACTTAAATGTATCAGCCTTGTTCTGATTAGTAGCTCTTTTAGGTTCCTAAAAGAGCTACTAATCATATACGGTAGGTGGATTTCCTATTTTACATTCATAAACCTTTCCACGTGTGATCCCTCTTCAGTTTGGAATCTTATAAATATTGGGCCGGGATTAATATGTTGAGGAAATTGTATACTGTTTTGTCCGGCTGTAGTATGAATAGTCTTGGAAGCTATCATTCTCCCATTTGCATTAAAAAGTGCTACTGTAGCATTTTGCGCCTTACTACTCACAAAATCAAGATGTAATCCCTGAGGTAATTTATCTATTTTACTGCCGAACATAGACGGTGTTTTCTTAGGACGTGATTGAATATTTGTTCTATCATCAGAAAGTTCAATAATTCTTATATTATCAAAATGAATGGTTGTAGGATCTGTGCCTAAGTTAAAAACAAGGCGAGCATTGGAATGACTTTGAGTCACAGTGAATTCAAATGCATATGTTCTCATTTTTTCAGAGAGAATCAAACCATCTGATGATCCAAACGTTGTCCAGGGTTCTCCTGAAGCGCTGACATCGGCATGTATGGATACCGGCACCTTTGAACGTGCATCGAACATTACGATATATTCGGTATTCTGTTGAAGCTGTATTCCGTTCTGAATCAGTTGAACTTGCCAGGATTCCTGAGGTTTACGTTCGATATTAATGGTGAGTTCACCATTGATTACTTCTGAAGATGCTTGTCCGGATTGGTCCCAGGTACCAAAAGTCCAGTCTTGCAGGTCTGAATCAAATCCACCATTAGTAATTAGATTATTACCTTTAGGAGCAAAATCATCGATATACAAAATAGAAGTATCTGATGAGATAAGGGCGTTGACAATAGTATCTACCCACTTCTCCTGATAAGGATCATAGGCTCCGAAATATGCACAGAATTCCCAATAATGCCAACTGAAATCATATCTTTCAAATAGTCTGGAAACAAAACTTGAGTATAAGTACCTTGAAGTTGAATCAGCTTCCCCATAAGCTCCAAATTCACCTATGTTCACAGGTATATTGTGTTTTTGTGCAAAAGAACGTATTCTCTCCATATGATTTATTATGTCATTTTTCTGGATGAATGTCCCATCCCATGTGGTACCTTTATATTGCTCCATTCCGGTTAGCCAGAAAGCATTTTGATGAGTAAACTCAAAAGGACTATAATAGTGCACTGTAAGGATCAAATTCGGATCGTTAGGAATTTCAAGATGCCTGAGGCCTTCTATTCCACCCCACTCTGCAGTACCAATCAAAACTGTTCTTGTAGGATTGTTACTCCGAATAATTTGAAGCACTTCTGCAAATAATGTATTCCACCTATCAGGGGTAAGATCTCCATAAGGTTCATTGAGGACCTCAAAATACAAACTATCGGAATACTCACTGTAATGCTCTGATATCTGCTGCCAAATAGCAATAAAGCGGTCTCTGTGAAAACCAGTCGCGTCTCTGAAAAGTTCTTCATAATGATGAACATTTATTATGATGCTTAATCCTGAATTCAGAGCTTTTTCAATAACGTGATCTATCCGTGCAAAGAAATCATCACTGATTGTATATGGTTCTGTTAACTGGGTTCTTTGAGGGGCAGACCATCTGATGGGAACCCGTACACTTTGAAATCCCTTTTGTGCAATGGAATCAAAATAATGATCCTTGAAGGAAACATCCCACTCTCCTTCACTTGGGGCATCAAACATATTTCCCATATTTATACCACGACCAAGTTTTTGATTCTGAACAAAGGGATCTGCTGATACTCGAAGAGTTGAGACAGAAAAGATGAAAAAGGCTGATGCAATAAGTTTGATTAGCATAGATGTTTACCTCTGTTGTTTAAACAAGCTGTTTTTCCTAACGAAATATACCACCGTGATATCTTAGTTACAAAAATTCATAAGCGTCATGTTAATTATACAATCTTTGTATTTGAGATTTTCCACTGAGAAGGTGTGAATCGAAGCTTTTGGCATAATACTATTCCTTAGTTGCTCAAACTGGCTGGATGGAAAATCAGAAAATATCAGGTTTTTAGGCATTAAGGGGTGCATTAATGATTTGTTTAGAGGTTAGACAAAAGGAAGGAATTATCGGGAAAGGTGTGATCCGTGCCCGATATAGGAATGTAATGCAATTATTATACAAACGCTAATTTGGTTTAGGAAAAAGAGGAAACAAACACAAATGTTAGTTCATAACTAAATAATGAATTTACTTGTTTACAGAAGCGTATTTGTAATACGCATTGAGACTATGTTGAGTATTATTAATAACAACTCCCAATAGCGGCAGATTTTTATCCTGCATAATCTCGTTAACAGCCTTTAGATCTTTTCTGTTATTATTCAAGTAATCGCTTACAAGAATAATTCCATCCATACATCTTGTGATATCCAATGATTCAGCAACAGTAGTAATGGGGGCACTGTCGAATATAATAACATCGTGAGCAGAGGTAACTTTATTGAAAAAATCAATTAATCTGGGACTGCATATGAGTTCAGTTGGGTTGCTGTGAATTTTTCCGCTGGTATAAAGCGTTAGCCCTTTCTGAAAAGGAGGAGTCCAGAAGGTCTGGTTGAAGGAGGCATTTCCAGCAAGATAATCGCTGATACCTAAAGCATTATTTTTGCACTCGAATAGTTTATTTAAAGCGGGTCTGCGCAGATCAAGATCTACTAACGCAGTATTCTTACCCATATTTGAGAGTGTAATTGCAAGATTGGCAGCAATGGTAGTTTTGCCCTCACTTGAAGAGGCACTGGTGATCATAATGGCTGAAGATTTTCTGTTGAATGCATGAGTAAATTTAAGGTTGGTATATATCAATCTTAAACAATCAGCGGGTAAAGAAGTCGGGTTATCTTTCATAAACAGAGGATTGTTTTTGTCAAATTGAGGAACAGTACCTAGAGACTTAGTTTGTAGAATTTCCTTGATCTCTTCAATATTGTTTGGGCGGTCATGAAGATAATCGAATAAAAAAGACAAACCGATTCCAAAGAATATTGCGGCCATGCCAGCCAAAGCAAGACCAGATTTTTTTCTTGGCCACACCGGATTCTCCTCAGGCCGAGCAGGCTCAATAAGTTTTATGCTTGCGACTTGTGCTGCTTCGAGAATTTTGTATTCTTCGTAAGTAACAAGTAGATTTGTATATATTTCATTCATAATTCGTTCCTCACGCATTAGTCTTGCAAGCTGAATCTCCAGGGGAGGCAGATCTTTCATGCTTCTGTACTGAGAGTTGATTTGTGTAATAACTTCACGTAATCTTGCATTGACATTAGTAGAAGAAGTCAAGATATGTTCTCTGGCTGCAGCAAGGGAAGAATAGTGTGGTGCGGCCTGTGAGCCAGTCATATTCAGTCTTTGGTCTATATCGTATTTTTGTGCTTGTAGACCTTTGAGTTCTGATTCCAATCTAATACGTTCGGCCTCAAGATTCGCCAGAGCGTTTACCCGTACGCTCGTTTCCATATCCAATGAAATTGTTTTTGTTTGCGTTTTGAATTCCATCACCATTTGCTCCGCCTGATTTACCTTTTGCTTTTGGAGAGCCAGTTGGTTTTCGAGAAAATTTTTCACCCCTGTAATTTTTTTCCTGTTCATATCCTGATTTTGTTCTATAAAAACTTCTACCAGAGTATTTAAAACATCCGCAGCCTTGTATCTGTCTTTGTGTCTTTTTGTGATGCTAATAATATTGGTTCCTCTTATGTGCTGGAAGTCAAACATGTTTCTAATATGTTGTAAACTGACAGGATTGCCAAAATTATCTACTATATTACATCTGCGTTTTACTTCTTCCAGAATGGGACGGGTTTTAAGAATTTCAATTTGAGTCATAATAGGATCAGACTGGCCCATGGAACGCATCATAATATCATCAATTGTAAAAGATCCGATTCCTCGTTGATTTACCTCGTCAACCAGTAAAATCTTACATTCAGATTCATATACAGGATCTGTCGTAAAAAGATAAGCTGAAACAGACCCGAAAACCAAGACAAAAGATAACATTAAAACTAATTTCCTTCTGACAATTACACCCCAATAATCAGATATTTCCATTTTACATACCTTGTATTATAGGTTATAAAAACAAATTAACGTTAGAATTCTATCTTCCGGTCAGACTAATTATTATACTGATGCTTGAAATCATTGTAGCTACTGCACCAATAACAGGAGTCCACCTCCTTATCCATTTATCTTCCTGTGCCTGCGGAACCATAATGATGTCCCCGGCAGAAATAGCAAGTGGATAGTTTATAGAAAATGCCTGGTCGGTATAAGGCGTTACTAACTTTACATTTCTCTTGTCTGCAGATCTGGAAAACCCACCTGCAAGTTCTATATAGTCACCCAGACTTTTTTCTTCGTCATAAGGGAAAGCTCCGGGATTTTTCACATAGCCACTTACATATACACTGTTAATAAAAACAGGGACTACTATTTCATCACCATCTTCAAGTGGTGTATCTCTTTTATAAGCAGGGATAATGGTGTGGTCTCCAGATATGGAGAGATAATTCAACCCTGCAGAGACTTCGGGACGAATATGGTTTTGACCAGAGAGAAAAGAACCAGCAGCAGGATTATTAAACAGGGTACTCCTCCGTATGATATAAGCTCTGTTGATATCACCGTTTGGTGAAGCACCACCCGCTTTGGAGAGCATATGCTCAAGAGTTGTACTACCATGCTCTATAAGGTAAACACCCGGAATTGCGACTTCGCCACGGATCCTAACAGTCGCATGCCGGGGTATATTTTTCTTGGGAAGAACTGAAATAAAATCATCATGTTTTAATTCAAATCTGGAGAGCTCATGAAATGAATATCTTCTGCTGTTCTCACCTTTTCTCGTAATAACTATGTTTGCAGAATCCGCCTTGGAGGTAAAAGTATAAAGAGAGAGCAGATGGGCAGCAGTTTCACTTCTGCGAATAGGAACTTTGCCCATAATAGTTCCCCGGAGTTCTCCATGTATATGAACAAAATCAACTGCATATCTAAGATGAATTGTCATTCCCGGAGTGATAAACGGATTTTGGGAATAATCTCCTTCACTTGCGAATTTAAGTAAGTCGATAGTCTGTGTACTGTCATTGCAATTGATAGTAACTGAACGGCTGTCGATTATGTGAAGGTTTGGGGTATTATCTGGTGAAGCCATCCTTACAATATCAAACACCCTTAATGCAGGAGGAACATAATATGTGCCCGCATTCACCCCAGCACCCTGAATAGAAACTGGGATAAGCTCAACTTCACTGCTTCTTGCTGGTATTTGGAAAGAGAACTGAGCATTACCATTCTCCAGAAGAGCCAAAAAGATGAAAACAGCTAAATAAACAGTATACTTCATTTTTAAAGATCCTTTAAGTGAAGGGGTTCAGCATGTCAGGGTAAACCAGCAAATCGGAGACAATGTATAATGTCAAAACATAAAGCAATCGAGTTGCCAAAAATTAGAGTTATAAGAATTTATAAACAGAGGGAAAAAAATTATAGAAAAAGAAAATGACAAATTTTTAGAAATGGGAATCTTAAAAAAAATCAGAAAACTATCTGGCACTGTTTATAGTAACAATCAATGCTACCAATGCGGATAGAAAGCCTGTGATCTTAAAAGCTGCATCTGCAGTTTCAACAAACATACGGTGTGGGTTGGTAAAGCTGATCTTTGTTGGCACTACCACAGCGTCTCCAGGCTCAAGCCTGACAGACCTGATTCTGGTCATACTGCTGTTTACAATGCTTCCATTCGCACGTATTATGTAGGTGTTTCTCTTATCTGCATTATTGTTATATCCTCCGGCAGTCTGGATATAATGGGAAGCATAAGGGTTAGAGGTATCGAATTTAAATGTGGCAGGATTAATAACTTCACCCAGAACCGATATGGTATTCATATTCTTTGGAATAAAAAGCTCATCCCCATCTTCCAGCGGAAAATCGTAATAATTTCTTCTCTGGGTTAAATCAATAAGAACTCTTCCCAAATTCTCATCGGAAGAGAATTTGTCTTGGGTTTCAAGCTGTTGTTTAAGAATAGCGGAAGGGTCTGAGCTTGTTCTTACCGCCATTTCTGCACCCATTCTCAAAATCTCCTCTTCCATACTACTTCTGTAATCTTCCATTCTCCGTTTACGAAATTCTTTTACAGACTGACGAGTGAAAACAGCTGCAGCCAGGTGGGCTTCTTCCCGAAAACCACCCGCTCTCTCTATGAGTTCACCCAGCGTTTCATCATCAAAAATTATATAGGTACCCGGATAAACAAACTGCCCACTGAGAGTAACAGATTGCACACTGTTCCAGTTTCTTCTCTGCCGCACAAAAACCCTGTCTCCGGATTGAAGCAGGTAATTGTGTCCATTTGTGTTATTCATAACATCAGAGACAGAAAAATCCAGCTTGCTGGTAATAACATTCTCCTCACTGAATTCCCTTCGATATAATTCACCCCTGCGGGTACTTGCTGACTCGTTTAAGCCTCCCGCCAAAAGTATAAGATCCCGGATCGTCATGTTTTCAAAAAGATTATACTCCCCGGGAGTTATTACAGCTCCTTCAATTTTTACTCTTCGGGGTGGAACAAAATGGGTCTCATGATAAATCACAACTTCATCATGTTCTTGGAGGCGGAGATTATCCCCGCTGTTTTTGTTGCGGAAGATGGAATCGAGATTAAAGGATATTATTTCTCTGTTTTGAGAAGAGTGAGTTTTTCTGAGAATCACTCCATATTCAAGATAGGACTGAGGGAGGAGGGATTCTCTGTTAGGTAAGAGATCGCTGATTTTCATCCCATCACGGAACTGGTATAAGCCGGGTCTGAGTACATTACCGTTTAACCGTACTGAGTTTCTGTTTTGAACCACTATGGGGAAAATTTTAACAATATCTCCATCTTTTACCAGAAAGTCGGGCATGGAGGTGGAGGATGAATCTAAATCCAGAATAGTCTGAAAACTGTTTTCAAAAAATCTTTCAATTTGAATACGGTTTGTATAAGCTGCAGGAGTGATTCCGCCTGCAAGCTCCAGAACTTCCGATAAAGGTGTGGGACCCAAAAGTTCATACAAGGCACTTCTTCTGACATTACCCGCTACAGCAGCCATCTGTTTTACCATTGGTACAAAAATGACATCCCCGGGCTGGAGTCTGAGATTGGAATTATCCTCTCCCGAGAGTAAAAAGTCGTAGAAATCGATTCGGGAAACAAGCCTTCCGTTTCGACGCAGCTCAATATTTCGCAAAGAGCCATGTTCGGTGATTCCTCCGGCGGTGAATATGGCATTAAGTATACTGGTTAAGGAGTTTACATTATAAGACCCGGGAGATTTAACTTCCCCTACTATGAAAATCCCAATCGGGCGAAGTTCGCCCATTGACACATTTACATTAACCCCATCAATTTGACCAATCTTCTCAGATATGTTGTTCTTTACGGTCTCAAAGCTCATACCTGCCGCTCGAACTGGACCAAAACGGGGAATTATAATCGAGCCCTCACGGTTGACCCTTACCCTGTATTCCTCATTTACTCTGCCCCACATATGAATAAGGATCTCATCCCCGGTACGAAGGGGGTAATCGAGGGGAACAGAACTGTAATCGCTTGTATTTATATGAGATAAACGGGAAGAGGAAAAAATATCGTATCCATAAACTGGTATGTTTGCAAGCAGCGTTTCAGGCTCAACAAGCTCGTTGCGTAGCATTTTCTGGTACACTGATGATCGTGGAAAACGGGAAAGATCATCAGTACCGTCCTCTTCTCTGACATATTTGGAATCGACGAGTTGGGTTTCTGCACCTGTGTTATTGCCAGAGTGGTTGATTATCTGATTTGGGAGAAAGTTCTGAAGACTGGAGGGAGAAGCGGTTTGATTTTGAGAGAGGCTTTGTTCGTCCTGTAGCTGTTTCAAAAGAGCAGGGGAGAGGTTCTGCTGAGCTGCTGAAACTCTTAGTAGAATGAGAACAGCAAAGCAGAACAATCCTCTGTTCATTTTTTTTAGTCCATCGCTTGTTTAATGTCGTAGAAAATTCCGTTTTCTGTGAGAAACTGATTTAGTTCATGACGGTTTTGTATGAAAATATCGTGCTTTACAGCCAGTAAAACGGCTTCATACTTTGAGTGTTCAGGTGAGGAGATTAAATCCAATCCATACTCCTGCTTTACATCTTCGGGTGGAGCAACAGGATCCCACACATCTGTTTGAATGCCGAAGTCGTTGAGTTCGTTGATTATATCGATAACTCTTGAATTGCGTATGTCCGGTACGTTCTCTTTGAAGGTTATACCAAGTATAAGAACCTTTCCGTTCATGACATTCAACTTGTGGTGAATCATCTTTTTAATCAATTCTCTGGCAAAGTAGCGTCCCATTGCATCGTTAATTCTTCTGCCTGCCATAATGATCTGAGGATGATGCCCGATTTCCTCTGCTTTGTAGGCAAGATAGTAGGGATCCACACCGATGCAGTGTCCACCCACAAGCCCTGGTTCGAAGGGGAGAAAATTCCACTTTGTTCCGGCCGCTTCAAGAACATCTTTGGTAGAGATTTCCATTTTATCGAAAATTATTCTAAGCTCATTCATCAGAGCGATATTGATATCTCTCTGAGTGTTTTCAATCACTTTAGCCGCTTCTGCAACTTTAATGGATTTTGCTTTATGCACCCCTGCCCTGATAACAGCGCTATACACCTGACTTACTTTTTCTAATGTTTCTTCCGTATCGCCGGAGACCACTTTTTTTATGGTTGCCACTGTGTTTACCTTGTCTCCGGGATTGATTCTTTCAGGTGAATATCCAACGAAAAAATCTTCTTTCCATCTCATGCCGGAATTTTTTTCCAGTATAGGAATACACTCATCTTCTGTGACACCTGGATATACAGTAGACTCATATACAACTATAGAACCCTTTTGCAGATTCGATCCCACAGTTTCTGATGATCCGTAGAGAGGAGTAAGATCGGGTTTGTTATGATTGTCGATAGGGGTTGGAACTGCGACAATAATAAACTGACAATCTTTGATTACCGCAGGATCGGCAGAGAAATGAATTTTTCTCTCCTTAAGCTCCTGAGATGATGTTTCTCCGTTAGGATCGACTCCGCTTATAAGAGCATTGACTCTTTTTTGGTTTATATCGAATCCTGAAACATTGAAAAACTTCGCCAGCTCTACTGCAAGTGGCAACCCAACATAACCCAACCCAACAACACAGATATTCGGTTTATACATTAAAATGCTCCTCTAAGGTGACTTTTATTTTTTCTGATGATCACCTCCACTATTCCCCCTTTTTCTGTAAGCAATAGTTCTGCCATAAAGAAGAGCGGCTCCAGATTCTCAGCAGTAGAGACAAGAGCTCAGAAGAGTGAAAATCAGAAATATTTATCAATTTAAAAGTTAAATTATCGGACAGCTTTATCAAAATAGAAATTTTTGTACCAGGAAACAAAGTTCTCAACACCCTTATCGATGTTGGTCTTAGGTTCATACCCCAGCTTTCTGATCTTTTGAATATCGGCTAACGTAGCAGGGACGTCTCCTGGCTGCATCGGAAGAAAATTAAGTCGGGCTTTTTTACCGGTGCTCTTTTCAATCTCTTTTATGAAGTCAAGCAGTTCCTCGGCCCTGTCATTGCCTATGTTATATACTTCACAAGGCTTGGGATTATCAACTACCCTCATTATACCTTCAACGATGTCATCGATATAGGTAAAATTTCTGACCATTTTACCATTGTTGAAAACATCAATAGGTTTTTCTTCAAGAATAGCTTTTGTGAAAAGAAAAAGGGCCATATCCGGTCTGCCCCAGGGTCCGTATACGGTAAAGAACCTCAAACCAGAGCAGTTCAGCCCATAGAGATGACTGTAACAGCTTGCTACCAGTTCATTGGAACGTTTTGTTGCTGCGTAAAGAGAAATCGGGGATTCTACAGCATCCGTTTCGGAAAAAGGAAGCTTGGTATTGGATCCGTATACAGACGAGGATGAAGCGTAGACAAAATTTTTGACTTTATTGTGGCGGGCAAGTTCGATCATGCTTAGGAAGCCCTCATTGTTTGATTTCTGGTAGGCAAAGGGATGGCTGATCGAATATCTGACTCCGGCCTGAGCTGCAAGATGACACACAAGTTTGGGGTTATGTTTTCTGAATATCTCACTGAGCCCTTCATAGTCACAGATATCGTGTCTGTAAAATACAAATGATTCATACTGACTTAACATCTCAAGACGCTTCTCTTTAAGAGAGGGATCGTAGTAGGAATTGACATTGTCTACTCCTATAACAGTTTCTCCCTTTTTCAGATAGTTAAGGCTTAGGTGAAACCCGATAAAACCTGCAACTCCAGTAATAAGAATCATAAATGTGCTCCGGTAAATTTAGGTTTAACAGTGCTGTCGGCACCTTTTATCAGTTTGCCTCTTGAAAGCTCTATGAGCCTGTAGTGGTAGGGCTCAATGAGTTTCATGTCATGTGTGGACATTATTACTGTAGTGCCCCAGGAGTTGATGGTCTGGAGGAGTTGAAAAATCTCCTGAGACACCTGCTGATCGATATTTCCTGTTGGCTCATCGGCGATAAGCAGCCACGGATCATTGACAATAGCTCTTGCAATGGTTACACGCTGCTGTTCACCTCCGGAGAGTTGGCAGGGGTAGTTGGAACATTTGTGGCTCAGGCCAGTTTGAGCAAGTACCTGGAAAACTTTTCTTTTTACCTCTTTTTCCGGTTTTCCCGTTACTCTGAGAGCAAAGGCAACATTGTGGTAGATGTTTCTGTCGTGAAGAAGTCTGAAATCCTGAAACACTATACCCATCTTGCGCCTGAGAAAGGGAAGATCTTTGTGCCTGATGCTGTTTGAATCGTACCCGCAGGCAAAGACCTGTCCCGAAGTTGGAAACTCTTCCATATAGATATGTTTGAACAAGGTAGTTTTACCGGCTCCACTTGCACCCGTAAGGAAAACAAATTCACCTTTATCTATGGTAAAAGAGACATCATGAAGAGCCTGGTATCTTCCCTCGTATTCTTTGGTTACATGAGAAAACTCTATCATTGGGCATCAGACTTTCTAAGCAGAAAGTGAACTCTTTCGGAGCGGGAGTTATATCTTTTAAACGAATATTGATCATAAATCCCAACTACCTGAAAAAGATTACGCGGGATCATCTTTTCAATCCCCTCAACAGAAAAAATTTTTTGTCTGTGAGATTCTTTATACTTATGAAAAAGCTCAGGCTGAGATTCTGACCTTTTGAAAATAGTAAAGTCATTATGCTGAATGGAATTTATTTCATTGAAATAGCTGTGGCGAATAAGGGAAAAGTCATCGTACTCCTCGAAATCGGTAAACTCCCTGAAATATCTTCTGGAATTGATCTGTGTTGTAATATCGAAGAGAAAAAAGCCCCCGTGCGAGAGTATTGAGCTTACCTGATTGAAAAGCCTGGTGTAATCAGGTTTTGCATGCAGATAGTTGATTCCATCGTAGAGGAAAATAACAAGGTCAAATTTGTTTTTGAGAGCGAGATTTCTGGAGTCGCAGCAGCAAAGCGGCAGGGATCTTTTGTGATTTGCCACCCTGCACATGTTGAAAGAGAGGTCGGATCCGGTGTAGTTGAATCCTTTTTTTCTTAGCTTGTGGCCCAAAGTTCCGGTACCGGCACCAATTTCGAAAATACGGCAATTTTTTAAACTGTATTTCTTAATGACACGTTCAATCAGCTCAAGCCATTCGTTGTAATTGACATGACTCATCAAACGGTCATATACAGGTGCCAGCGCCTCATATTGCATATGGATCAGATCCTTATATCGATAAAAGTATCCTGTCGCCAGCTCTCCACTTTCTCTATTAGTTTTTTTCTGGCTTTGTACTCTCTGCATTGCTCAGCAATAACAGAGTAGTCGTCTTCAAGAGACAATTTTCTGGAATCTGCTGTGTCTTCAACACGATAAATGGAAATGGTGTTTTGCTCAACAACCGGCTCTGTTATCTGTCCCTTTTCAAGGTCACGCACTGCAGATCTAACCGAAGAAGGCAGATCTGAGAGGGTGGACCATCCCATATTGCCGCCTCTGTCTCTTGTAATTCTGTCGGTACTGTACTCTCTTACTGCCTGAGAAAACTCTTCGGATGACTGAGCTGATTGCCTGATAGAATCGAGTTTGGATGTAATTTTCCCCACCTCTTCTTCATCGGGTGCAACTTTCAGAAAAATCTGTCTTACCCTCACACCACGATCTCTTTTTTCAAGGACTTCAATTATGTGGTATCCAAGTCTGGTCCTGAATGGTTGACTGATTTGCCCAACCGGAAGATTAAATGCCCTGTCCTCAAAAGCCCTTTCCGAAATAGTACCCTTTGAGATGAGACCCAGTTCGCCTCCGGCTGATGCTTCAGGTCCTTCTGAGTATTCCCGTGCCAGTGCGTCGAAATCCCCACCATTGATCAGCTGTTGGCGAATATCATGAATTTTGGTGAAAACAGCTTCCTCAAGCTCATCACTTGGTTTTACTGAAAGGGAGAGTTTTGACAGCTGAATGCTTTGTCCAAACTGAGGAAGTTTGTCCTGGTATTTTTCGTAAAATCTCTCAACATCGCGTCTGGTTACATTCAGAGAGTGATACACAAACTGCTGCATTCTTTGCTGAATCAATTGTTCTCTGATGGCTTCTCTCATTTCGGCACGAAACTGGGGCAATGTAGTACCCTGCTGGTTTTTGAGTTCTCTTTCCAGTTGGCTGAGAGTGATATTGTTTTGCTGCAGAATCGTGGATATATGGTTGTTAAGTGCACCTTCAACTTCTTCGTCGCTGATGGCAAGGGTTGAGTCCCTTTTTGCATTGACCAAAAGAACCTTGTTGTTGATAAGGTCCTCGAGAACTTCAGAGCGAAACTGTTCCATGTCAAAATCGGGAGTTTCATGGAGGCGCATCTGCTCCATGCGCATCATTGTGAAGGCTTCAAGCTCCGAAATAAGAATGACTTCATCACCAACTACAGCAGCGATTCCATCCAGAAGCTGTGGATTGGCCATGGATGAACCGGCAAAAATCATGGTGGCAGCAAGTATTGACGACAAAAGTTTCATATGTTCTCCCTAAGAGGTTATCGGCTACGTAAGAAAAAGGCCTGTATGGTCAAGTTCTGAATTATTCCTGAATTTTTTTGTTTGTACCTGGAATAAGGTCAAAGTTAAATTCCACATTGGTTTTGAGACGCAGCTCTGAGAGCATACGTTCCGCTTCCTGTTTCTGTTTCTTATTAGACAGGTAATCAATAATATTGTCCTTTACCTCTTCAAATGTGGAGATTTCATCTTTTTCATAGTGACCCACAAGGTTCAGGATATGAAAACCTGATTCAGTCTGAATCGGTCTTGAAATGGAATTATCTGACATGTTCCTGAGAGCACGGCTGATAATCGGGGGTAGATTATCCAGAGGCAGAAACAGAGTGTCAAGATGTTTGTACGCAAGCTCATCTGAGTTTGCTTCGGCTATTTCTACAAAATTTTCGCTGTTCATGGTGCGTCTGACTTCGTGAGCCGTGGCAAGGTCGTAAGTGACTATTTCCAGGAATTTAACCATATCCTGCTCTCTTATAAAACGTTCCCTGTTGTTTTCGTAGTACTCGAGAATAGTACTCTCATTGAGTAAATTATTTTGTGCCCTGATTGTGCTGCGGCTTATCATCTCTGCTGATAAGAGGTTCTTCTTCATTCGTTCGAGGCGCTCTTTAATTTCCTCTTCCCTGTGAATTCTTTTTTTAAGCGCCTCCTGATATAGAAGCTCTGTATCCATCCACTGGCGGATGTAGCTTATATTCTGCTCACGTGTAATCTGGTCACTTAGTTCAGGAGGCATACTCGCTTTCAGATCATCCAGGGTTAGAACTGCATTTCCCACTCTGGCTATAACGGGACTTTCGGGCTCATTGCTGCAACTATTAAGAAACAGAATCGAGAAAACTGTGCCTGAAATGACGGATAAATTTTTAAAAAGTGATCGTCTGATCATTTATGGTTCCTTCCACTGAGAAAAATAGCGCGATCAAAAAGCAAGTTACTTATAAAACCTTACAGGTTTTTAAAAATATATGATGTAACGGGTTGGAATCTATTTCTGACACCCCACTCCCTATGATTCACTTTTTTCGGTTTGCAGAGTCTGGTTTGCACTTGCCTGCATGATAGTAAGCACTTCCTCTGCCTTTTCTGTCATTGATTCTGCTCTGAGAGGCGCTCTGAGCTGTATGGGCGTTTCGTAAATAAGCTGAAATTCATAAGATGGATTGTTCTGAAAAATTTTGCCGATAATATCCCTTGACTTCTCCTCAGAACCCTCGATAAATATAACAACTTCACCCTGCTTGTTAATCGCAACCCTTGAACACCCACTCTTTTGTGCACTAACCTTTATGTTCATCAAAAGAATTAATGATTTGACACTTTCCGGAAGCGGCCCGAAACGATCTGAAAGCGTCTTCTCCATCTCCGAAATCTCCTGGGTTGTTTTAGCTGAGGAGATTTCCTGGTATACAGCAATACGTCCCGGTCCGTCAGAAATGTATTCTGTAGGAATATAAGCTTCAAGGGGAATCTCAAGACGGGTTTCAGGAACCGAATCGGCCGGTTTTTCACCCTTGATCTGTTCAACCGCTTCCTGCAGAAGTCTGCAGTAGAGCTCAAATCCCACAGCCGCGATAAAACCATGCTGGCGGTTGCCAAGAAGATTTCCCGCTCCTCTGATTTCAAGATCCCTCATGGCTATCTGAAAACCGCTTCCAAGCTCTGTATACTGTTCCAGAGCCTTGAGCCTCTTAAGGGAATCTTCCCTTATCTGCTTAAAAGATGGGGTAAGAAGATACGCATAGGCTTGTTCTGATGACCGGCCTACACGGCCTCTAAGCTGATAGAGCTGAGATAGCCCAAGAGTATCTGCTCTGTTCACTATGATTGTGTTGACATTGGCGATATCGAGTCCGTTTTCAATAATGACGGTGGAGAGAAGTATGTCGAACCTTCCGGCAATAAACTCCTTCATTATCATCTCAAGCTCACTCTCGTTCATCTGACCATGGGCACTGATCACTTTTGCCTTTGGAGCCAGCTGCTCAAGTTTGTCCTGAATCTGGGGAAGATTTCCTATTCTGTTATTTACAAAATATACCTGACCGCCCCGCTCAAGCTCATTCTCTACAGCGCCCTTCACCAAATCATCATGGTACTCTGAAACTTTGGTTTCGATAGGAAGCCTGTTTCTGGGAGGGGTGTTTATAATAGAAAGATCCCGTGCCCCTACAAGGGATAAATGAAGGGTTCGCGGAATAGGCGTAGCCGTAAGTGAGAGCACATCAACTTTATAGCGAAAATGTTTCAGTTTCTCCTTATGCTTCACACCGAAGCGCTGCTCCTCATCAACGATCAATAAACCAAGATTGCCAAACTCTACATCTGAAGAGAGAACCCGATGCGTTCCGATCACAATATCTACTTCACCGAGTTTTAACTTATGCAGGGTCTGTTGCTGCTCCTTGCGTTTCTGAAATCTGCTCAGGCCTGCGATTTTCACTGGAAAAGAGGACATCCTGTCCCTGAATGTATTTAGATGCTGGGCGGCAAGTATAGTGGTGGGAGCGAGAATCGCCACCTGATACCCGCTCATCACAGCCTTGAATGCTGCGCGCATGGCTACTTCTGTTTTACCAAAGCCCACATCACCGCACACAAGCCTGTCCATGGGTTTGGCAGACTCCATGTCCTCCTTCACCTCTTTGATTGCACGCATCTGATCCGGTGTCTCATCGTAGATAAAGGAATCCTCAAACTCTTTTTGCCACAGATTATCAGGGCTGAACCGTATGCCTTCCAGATACTCCCTTTTGGCGTAGAGCTCAATAAGCTCATGTGCCATCTGTACCAGGCTTTCCCGGGTGCGTTTCTTGAGCTTCTCCCAGGATGCGGTACCAAGCTTCGAAAGTGAAGGGGAGTCACTGTCTTTTCCGATATATTTCTGAACCTTGTGGAAATCCTCAACCGGCACATAAACTTTCCCGTTGTCTGCGTAGAGGATAACCATACAGTCTGAGATGGTATCGGCGGCCTTAATTCTCTCTATCCCCACGAATTTTCCTATACCATGGTCCTCATGAACCACGATGTCCTTAGGGCTTAGAGCATCAAAACCGGTTATTGGAGTGGCATTTTTCTGTTTTTTCTTTTTCAGGGGTCTGTGTGTATGGTCAAAAATCTGATTTTCTGTGTAAACCAGAGTTTTGAGCTCTGGGTTTATAAACCCACGCTGGAGATATCCTATATAGATATCTATAAATGATCCACTCTCGCCCAGCAGCTCCCGAAGCCTCTCTCCATGACCGAGATTGGAGCTTAGAATCGTACACCTGTATCCCTCTTTGTAGTATCCCTCTATACTTTCGATGATTGGATCAAGCTGCCTTTTAAGCTGTGGCTGTTCCTTGAAAGAGAAGGTGAACTGTGAGGTGTCTTTGGGGAAATCAAGAGTTTCGATATATATGCAATTATAGAATTCAAACTGCTCCTCTATAACCTGATCATTAAAGAGAAGCTTGTCCACGGGTGATACGAAAGGTCTGAACAGCTCAGGCACTCGCTCCATGTGACGATCGTAATTCTGCCTGCCCTCATCGAGACGCCTGTTGAGCGGTACCAGATCATCCCATACTATTGTGGCGTTTCCCGGAAGATAATCGAGCACAGAAACACTTTTGGCCTCAAACCAGTGAAAGTACCACTCTATTCCTTCAAAATCCTGAAGGCTTTGCCACTGATGATCCAGCTTTTTAAGGGCGGAGGTGTCCAGTTCGTTGTTTTTTGCGTAGTCATACATTTTCTCTATAGCGGAGCTGATCTGCTCCTCAGAGAAACAAAACTCCCTCATGGGAAGAATCTCTATGTTTTTTTTACTCTTGCGGCTTTTCTGGGAAAAAACATCAAACTCTCTTATCGATTCTATTGTATCACCCCAGAACTCTATACGGTATGGGTATTCGGAGAGAAAGGGGTAGATATCCATAATCCCGCCCCTGATCGAATAGGTTCCCAGATCGGTTACCTGTGTTTCACGATGAAAGCCACTGTCAGTGAGCCACTGAGAAAGAGAGTCGATTGAAACCTCTACACCGGTTTCAAGTCTTATTATGTTGTTGAAAAGAGATCGCCCCGGGATGATTTTCTGCATGAGGGCGGTATAAGGAGCAATCACCAGGCGCTTTTTTCCGTCGAGTAACTGAGAGAGCACATCGAAACGAGCCTCCACAGTGGGTCCGAACGGGGATTTCATATTGTATGGTACTGCATCTCTGGTAGAGAAGAGAAGAATCTCTTCATCATTTAGAAAGGTGGAGCACTCCTGAGCCAGGTTTTCAGCTCGTTTACTGTTTTCAACAATTGCCAGGACGGTGGAATCGCTTGATTTGAACAGATCGCTAAGGATGTATGCATCTGAAGATCCGGCTAACCCTGTAAAACGTGCGCTCTGGGGTTTCTTATGAAGATATTCTGATAAGCCGGATAGAGATCCCGCTTTCCATATATGGGAGAAATTCTCTATTTTCATTTTATCTCGAAGAGTATTTTTTATTAATGAGGAGGCAAAAAAGCAGAAATATGAGCTAGGAAGGATTCGAACCTTCGACTCTCGCCTTAAAAGGGCGATACTCTACCGCTGAGTTACTAGCCCATAAAAATCAGGTAAAGTCCAATCAAAATAAATAATTAAGAAAGAGAACGCAACAGATAAATCGTACCTGATATAAACTTTTTTCGCAAAGCGGCTTTGTTTATGCTTTTTTACACAATTATTTCTGGATATATTATTACGATCAACCCTCGTATAATATTTTTCGTTCAGAAAAAGACCCGCGCCTGAAGTGAAAGTACGTGAACCGGACTACTGAAGCTTTTTTCATCGGGAGAGCGATTGAGCTCACCTCTGTATACACCACTTATGTGAAAATTGTTGCCAGTTTGAAAATTGGCGAAAAGAGAGATCGCATGTGTTGTTCCTGATGAATTACCCCCTGCGATTCTGAAATCGAGTGGTCCGGAGATAGGAACATGTGAGTAGGTGTAGGAGATTTCAGCCTGACCAATACCATGAGGTTTCCAGGAGAATCCGGGCGTAAGCTGATAATAAAAATTGTTGTCTGAAGGTAGGTTTTCCGATTGGCTCTGAGAGGTTCTGTAGGCTTTCCCTCCTTTTTGGCGGAAGAAAAATTCGATTGAGGATCTTGGGATCCAGCTCTGCTTTAACTCAAGATTAACATCGTGGAGCTGAAAAGTGTTGCTGAGATAGTCGATATTTATCGATGAGGTGTCTTCTCTGTCTACAAACAGATATTTACTGCCTGCTGAAAGCAAAAAAGAGTTGAACTTGCGTTCAAGTGAGATCCCGGGCTCTATACTTTTTTCCCGGTAACTCCTTATCTGACGAAGGGATGAGAGGAGATAGGCTCCGCCGTTCCAATGGTTATCAGGCCGCCAGAAAAAATCCTGTCTGTAGGAGAGATCTGCATATCGGACATCTGGATGCCAGCGGTCATTTTCACCGGAAAAAAGGGTTAGGTATCCGGGGAGTCGTGAGAGAGGGGAGTTACTTCTTGCATCCACATGTTCCTCCATGAAAAGGACCCCCTGAAAAGAGAGATCCTCCAGTAACCCACCTGTTTCGCTTTGTGGACGGTAAAACCAGTCCGTATCAAAAGTGGTTTTCCTTATCTGATCCCCTGTAGTATTATCATAAAGTTTTTGCTCTCTCATGTAGTAATCGCCGAGGTTGTCCCGCACATATTCACTTCTCAAGGAGTCGTAGGAATGGGTACCCCGTCCTTTTCCCACAAAAACAGGCACCTGAATGAAACGGGAAGCAAGCTCCTGGTTACTGCGGTAGCTCTGGCGGGATGAAAACCCGCTGTTTTCGGGGTACACTTCAGAGAGAAAAGAGAGAAGAAAAGTAGAAGATCTGCTTTTGCCATGGTTAACTGCCCTGTGCCATCGGCTTTCAGCTGAGACATCCCAACCGGGAAGAATCTGCTGCTTTAAAGATTGTTCCCACTGAAGGGTGTAGCCGGTGTCTTTAGATTGCAAAAATGCTGACCCGCTCTTCAAATGAGAGTAAGTGAAAGCCTGTCTTATATTTATCGGAATAAACTGGAGGTTTACCCCATAGGATATCTTCCCTTTGCCCTGGGAGGTGGTGTCCATGTGCCACTCATCGCTATAGTGAAGCGAAATAGAGGCGGGTTTCAGGTGAAGGCTGCCGCGGGCATTTTGTACATGAGACAAACGGTTGAGTGAATTATGATGCCGGAAAAGTGAGGCTCTGTGAGAAAAACTAAGCTTATCATCCAGAAGAAAAAGATCTGCCTGACTCTGAAGCTTTTCTGTTTCAAGCACAGTGTCGATATAACTGTGACCGCCTCCAAACTCCAAACTCAAAGAGTTTAATGGTGCAAAGCCAATCATCGTTTCCCAAAGTTGAGTCTGCTTGTTTTGATCCGATAAATCTCTTCTGTTCCAGGATTGGCGCTGCTCCCAGCCAGAGAGAAGTTCATTTGAAAACTGTATCGAACGGTACATGTAATTTGAGTTAATCCAAAGACTTAATGGCTCCCTGCTGCGTTGGCCGGCAGAGAAGTTAACCGTGGCTGCAGATGAAAGGTTGTCATCGTTGTCATAATCTGAGAACAGGTTCTGGTTCACCTCTCTACCAGCCACGTTAACATTTGCCCTAACCGATCCCTTTTTAAACCGTAACTGAATTTCCCCGGCTGTTTCTCTTTGAGGTGCTGGAAGGGGAGTTTTTGGAGTGTAGCTCCCTTTGCCTTCACCCACATAGTAAAACACGGGTTCTGAATACCTCATGACGGATGAGTCTATGTCGTAATCGCCTGTGATACCATCACTTACCAGAGAAAAATGAAGCTCATAAAAGCCGGAAGTGTTTTCCGGTTGAAGCGGATTGAAAGGAGAATAGACAAACACCGTATCCTCAAGGTGTGAGTCGTAGAGTTTACGGTATAACGGTACGTAACTGCTTCTCTCTGCTACATTTTTGGGGTGTACCGGACGGGCAACCGGAAAAAGTGCGGGTTTGTCCCCCGCCTCTCTGAGAGCCGATATATGCTCAGGAGTCAATACAAGTTCAATCGGATGATCTTTATTGTCACTTTCGCTCCAGAGTGACCCCTTAACTGAAAATGTGGATTCGGGACTGAAGTAGGATGCCTTTGTGCCAACTAAACTTCTTCTGTAATCAAAGGTTTTGTATTCGTATTCGATACGGATTATATCTTCATCCCTGATAAGTACATTGGGATTGAATGTTACCGATCCAATGTCGTAATCGATTGTAAAGTCTGCATTTCGACCCTCTTTAAGATCCATTCCGTTCACCCTGACCTTTACCGTTCCATCAACCGGGCTGATAATTCCCGCTTCACCCCGGCCTGTCAGGTAGTAGGGCCCCTGGATGCCATTTACCCCATAAATCGTCTGAATCGTGTGACTTCCCCCTGAAAGTGAACCGAAAGCCGCAATTTTGGCACGGTTAGGGGAGTAAGATGCAGATAAACCTTTGATTTTCTTGGTTCCTGAGAAAATCCCCTGCAGTGGCCAGTGGGTGAACTGGTCTCCCAGATTGATTGAAAAGGTAGGGTTTTTAAGCTCAACATAAATCATGTCGAAATCACTGATTTCTCTGGTGGTTCCCTCAAGCGAGGAGCCCTGATCCGTAAGATGGGCGCTTAGTTCCGTTCCGGGTCTGACCTCACCCTTTGCAACAACATCGAGACCCTGCTCAAGGGTAACTTCTCCGTAGCTTCCGATAGATATTCCAAATGACTTGTAGCCTGAAACGGACAGGTTGCCATATTGTTCATCTGCGGGGGATGAGAGGTGGAAATCTGAAGCATCGATCTGAGTTTCCTCAAGGGTCATGTGCCGTTTGGTGAAAAGGGAATGGATTTTAGGAATTCCGTGGAACTCTGTGGCGTAATGTACCCTGAACGTTTTACCACTGTCGATCGGATGTGAGAAAAGCAGTGCGTTGTGTGATTCGATAAACGTCCATGGTGGTACATAAGAAGAATCACAAAACGTTATCTCTACAGAAGATATATCGATAAATGCCGTACCCAGAGAGTAGGGGCCCGGTCCACCGTCAGAAGTGATAAGGGTGTCTCTGTTCTGAGCATTACTCAAATGGAAAGTCAGGAAAAGGATAGCGATAAATTTGATAATGATGCGTCACCTTTGATAGAAATCTGAAATCTGAAATAAAACAGGCAGAGAACCATATAATGATAAATATGGTTTCTGCGGAGTGCCATTTTCAGCTATCTGCTTGAGTAATGGAGCCTTAGCCAAATGCCGTGAGAGGATTTACGCTCAGGGATATCCAGATCAGCAGGTTGTTTGAGAAATCTGCGGTAAGTGTAATCTAAAGTCAGTGATTGGGTTAGTCTCCAGCTGATAATAGAATTGAAATCCAAATCAGGGCTTGTAAAACGCTGAACCGGGGCAACAGGGGCAAAAACTTTCAGCTCAGCTTCAGCAGTGGCGAACCTGCCAAGCCGAAGCATTCCACTGATTGATCCCTGAGGCCCGAACTCAAAAATAGACACCCTTTCCTCGGGAAACAGAATTACACTGTTTTCAACCATATCCATATAGCCTGTGTCTTCTGGTTTGAATCTCACCCTCCCTGATTCGACTCGTCTGAATCTGTTCTGGTACACAGAGTATGAGCTTCCCGCTCCAACCCTCATTTTGGATTCGAAAAATCGGGTGGTTGTCAGATCGAGGTTCACTCCGGTGCCAAAATCAACAATCGTAGGTGAGAAGGCCGGTTCCACTTCAAACGTTTTTGATGAGTCGAAACCTGCTCTGGAGTCGAAAAAGTAGTTTTCATCAACAAATCCGAACCAGTTTTCATCACTGAGTTTCAGTTTGGAAGGGAAAAGTGAAGTTGTCAGCTCGAGCCTGCTGTAAGGGCCAAGCCATGGGAGAAAACGCCAGATAAACATTGAACTCATGTTCAGTTTATCGGGAGTGCTTACCATGTTTGGCAGATCCCAGCCGGAAATATTGAAACCTTCTTCTATTCTCAGGCGGTTATTCCACTCAAAGGGCTTTCTCCTGAAATTTATCCAGGTATCCAGAAGCAAACTGAGAATAAGTGAATTACTTGAGGGATCGATCTCTTTTTCATGATCGATGTCCGCATTGAACTGAGCGTTTCCTCCAATATTTGCACCATATCTCCAGTTTGGAGTAATGCTGGTACTTGGGGTAATGTGAACCGTTCCGCCGCCTTTGATCCGCCTGGACTGAGAATCCTGTATAAGTAAGAAACGGGTGAACTCACCGGGCACCAAACGCACGGTGACAAAATTCTGAAGTGTGGTGTACCCTTCTCCCACACCCATGATCTTATAGATACCGGGGCGAAGAATCCACGTTCTTACATTTTCTCCCATCTCAGGGCTGGCCCCGTAACCCCTTCCGTAGGGATCGAACTCATCTATTCTGGCAAGTTCATACTCTCCTCTGAAAGGAAGCCCGTTTTCATCCACAATTTCAATCATAAGGCCTGCCCAGTCTGGAATGAGGGGAAAGGTTCTTCCCTCCTCAATCTGCACCATTCGTACGATTCGCTGGCGGTGGGATCCGCTTCCGATCAGCACGAAATAGTTGCCGGGCTCAAGAGTGTAGGTGCGGCCGGTTTCCCCTGAGGAGATATAGTTGCCTTCTGAATCGATAATCTCTATATCGGGCTCAAAATAGGTGTCTGAAAAACGTGGTATAAAAACCGCACCTTTTCCAAAGGGTATAACTCTCTGGTCTGCGGCCTGCTGCTCAGCCATAGGCGGAGCATCCCAGGTTTCTTCAATTTTGCTAAGCCAGGATTTTTCATCCTGTTGCTGTTCTTTTTGGGGAGACTGGACGCGCTGTTCTCTTTGTCTCACCTGATTAAGACGATCTTCGGTAAGTTCCTCTCCGGGTAAGTCGGGCGGCATGGCAGCGTTCAGATTAAAGGCAAAAAGAGAGAGGAAAAAAATGGTGCAGCAGATAGTTTTTTTCACCTGAACATCCTCTCGTTTAGTGTGGACCCGGAAAAGTAGGGTCTCTTTTCTCGTATTATTCTGTATTTTATATCCATCTAAAGGCCATATTCCTCAGCAAGTTTAACTTCAATATCCTGTACAGCCTGACTCATGATGTACTCCATTATATTTGATAATTCCCTTATCACATAAACCATTTCCTGTTGATAAACTCTTCTTCTCAGGCTGAAGTGACGGCTGTAGATTCTGCTTCCGTCACTAAGCCTGTTAAGATTTACTCTAATGGCGATATGTGCGAATGTAATATCTTCGCTGTCATACTCTTCAAGAGCCTCAATCACACCGGTAAGTTCATAATCGGGTCTTCTTCCCTCATCGAACCTTCTCACCACACTGCTTACCAGATTGGCGCTAGTGAGATGCTTAACCACCAAATCTGTTATCATACGGGTGGGTCTGACAGCCCACACCCTGTAGACATAGTAGCGCAATTCAAAGGGACTTAGACGATAGACGATCTGGGGGCGGTTGTACGCCTCCTCAATTGAAAATTCCCTTACCCTTATCACGTAGGGATAGGGGTCATCGAGACTGCGGTTTTGAATCGGTGGGGGGATATAGTTAAGAGTGTAGTAGTTTTTGATCGGTACTCTTGCACAACCACCGATAATTATCACACAGAACATTGAGGTCCATAGCAGAGATTTAGATATTTTCATCTGATTTCCCTTTCCCGTCCTTCTCCCCGTAGAAGAAGAGAGGGATTTTCAGAGAGCATTCTTGTTAATTGATTAGCATTTTCCGTAGTTTCGCGCAGGTTTTCCATGCTCACAGAGAAATCTTCGCGTGTCTGAAGGATCATAAGTGATACCTGGTCTGTGAGTTCTTTCATTGATACGGCAGAAGAGTCGATTCTGGTCAGGATTGTAGCTATATGATCATCAGCGAACTGTTCGTTGAATGTTTCGGTGAAAAATTTGATATTTTCGGCTATTTCAGAAACATTGCTTATAACCTCCTCTGAAGAGCGGCTTATGCTCGGAACCACTTCACTGAAAAACTCCCGCGCATCACTGCTCATCATTGCAACATTATCCACAATATTCTTTATTCCTCCAAGACTGTCGGGGTCGGTGAGGTAGTTAAGGTGAGTCAGGAGAAGATCGATCTTTTCGGTGATTGTTTCAGCGCGGCCTGTCATAGATGCCATCATTGAGATTCGGGTCGGAATTTCTGAATCTGTTTTTAGAAGATCGGCCTCATTTGTGCCGCCCGAAATTTCGATGTATTTAAGCCCTGTAATACCCAGGGTGCCGGTAGTGGCAAACATGTCCACTTTCATGGGGAAATCACTATCGACTCTAAGCCTCACTTTTACCCGTTCGAGATCATGGGGGTGATAGGTGATTCTCTCAACGTTTCCGATGGGGATACCGTTAAATTTGACCACTGCGCCCTGTTCAAGACCGCTGAGTGATTCTCCGGTAAAATATGCGTTATAAAAGTTGAAGCTGTTGGTAATGCGCAATCCCAGCGGAATCGCAAAAAACAGCACCATAAGAACTGTTCCTGCGACAACAAAAACACCAAGCCTTGCCTTTTGTGAAACGGATAAACTCATTGGGTGTACTCCAGATTTAAATCAGGTCTGTTCTGCTGGTTTTTTTCTCCGCCGGACTCTCTTCTGTTGAAAAAATCCGCCACCGGTCCGGTTTTTTGTTTTCGAGCCTCTGAGAAATCCCCGTCAAACAAAACATTTCCCTTATTTAAAAAAAGGATTTTGTCGGCAATCATTTCAATAGAAAAGAGCTCATGGGTAACGACTATTATGGTTATCCCAAGTGATTGGCGCAATTTTTTCAGCAGATCATCCAAACCGGCACTGGTTACAGGATCAAGCCCGGCTGATGGTTCATCGCAGAACAGAAGCGGCGGGTCAAGGGCAAGTGCACGCGCAAGGGCGGCCCTTTTTTTCATTCCACCCGAAAGCTCTCCAGGATAAAGCTTCCCGGCATGGGGGAGGTCGACCTGGGAAAGCTTATAATGCACAATTTCATCGATAAGTTTTTTTGGGAGTTTTGTGTGCATTGTCAGGGGAAGTGCCACATTTTCGGCAACGGTCAGAGAACCAAGCAGTGCGCCGTTTTGAAAGAGAACACCGGTTTTTCTTAAAAGCTCTGCAGTGGATGGCTCATCGGGATCACCCATCTCCCTGCCGAAAAGCTTGATGCTGCCTGAATCTATTTTAAGAAGTCCGGTGATCGATTTGAGAAGGGTTGTTTTGCCGCAACCGCTGGTTCCAAGTATGACCTTCACCTCTGAGCGGTTAAAATCAGACGTTATGTTACTGAGAACAGTTTTATCCCCGTATTTGACAGTTAAACCGCGAATGGATACGATTGGAGTTTCTTCTGTTTTGGTTATAGCGGTCATAGTGTTCCTGACTACAAAATCTCTTTTTATTCTAATATATAATCAAATTTACTTTATTGTAACGTGGGGATGTTACTCGTAGGCCAGATGAATAGGGCGCAGTGGTTGAGCGCGCGTTATCCCGGGGATTGTTACCTGCCAGAACAGAGAAAGATTTTGGGTGCTGCAAAAACAGCCAGCTCCGGATTTTTGCTTTATAGATTGGGGTGACGGCTGCCGAAGAACCATCACTGGATTACAGTTTGTCACTGCCGTTCCCCAATGTGTAGAGTTTGTGCTTCGCACTTGCTAATATATTCCTTGCATTGTCTTCGATCAAAACTGCTTGTGATTCCTGCCCTCATCTGGTGGCTTATTACACAAGTCATGGCTTTAATTATTACCAAATTCGATAAAACCATGTGGAAAGAGGGCCTTTGCCGGATATAAGGCTATGGCAGTATATTATTCTTGCGTGTATAAAATACCAAAATTCCTATCAAATATTTTGGCAGATGTACCGAGGGATGACGGTGTACCGAGGGGCCGATCCACGCTTCATTCCTCATTCCTCTTTCAACAGCTACACACACACAACCACGGCACCATTTTAGCCCTGTAGGGGCTCAATGTTTATAGCCCACAATCCTAACAACAACCTCTCTCTCTCCTCGTCCCGTCAGGGACGATTGACCCCTGCAGGACACTTCGGACCTTTAACGACATGTTTTTTTGGAAAAAAACACCACATTGAGAATCTGGGCGCCTGCCGCGGACAGTTCGATTAGGCTCACTGTAAACTTACCGGTTCTCCTTCCGGCTTCCCGATTGAAATCGGGATACCTCCCTCGGTATGTCGTTTGTATCGCTGCGAGGACTTCGCTCTTTGGAGCATACTGCACCTGAGTACAGGTGCACCTGCAGTCCCCCCTGGCGCGTTTTACCCGGGCGGTATTTGTAAACACTGCATTTGTCTTTCACCGGAATTTGTGATGCTGAGACCCTCCCGGCTCCCGAGTGTCAGCATTCCTATGCAGATGTACCGAGGGATGACGGTGTATCGAGGGGCCGATCCACGCTTCATTCCTCATTCCTCTTTCAACAGCTACACACACACAACCACGGCACCATTTTAGCCCTGTAGGGGCTCAATGTTTATAGCCCACAATCCTAACAACAACCTCTCTCTCTCCTCGTCCCGTCAGGGACGATTGACTCCCGGCTGGACACTTCGGACCTTTAACGACATGTTTTTGGAAAAAAAACACCACTTTGAGTTCTTCGAGCCTTTTGAAAGGCTGAAGGCTGAAGGATAAAGGATGAAGTGGGACAAAATAAGGATAAGATATTAGAGATAAGAGATAGTTTTTAAGAAAGGAACGCCTTCCCCTAATTACGAGTAACTTTTTTACCTGCAATGTTTACTGGATTGAGAACTAACTCTTTTTTCTGGTAGCCTAAAGAAACATGAAAATGACTGAGGATGTCATTTCCAATGAATCCATTAATTCCTAAAGATGACTTTAGAGTACCAAACTCTATTTCAATCTCTGGAATTGAAAATTTATCTATAGTTAATGTATCAACTTGTTGACATATTACTTCCTGTACCCCGCTGCCAATTCCAAATAGTCTTCTAATTCTTGCCGGTTTATCATAATTGAAAACAATTTGATCTATATCGATTGCAGTAGTAGCAGAACCGGTATCCAGGATACAGCTGCTAATTTTAATTGGCTTCTTATCGTATTCAATTTCTATCGATATGAAAATCAACCCGTTCTTATACTCGAATTTCATCGAATGATACCCATGAACGGTACATTTTCGACTATAAATTCATCGGGAGTTGATGGTAAAGCATATAACACATTTTTTCCTTTTTCTTTTTCTTCCTGATATGCTTTCAAAATGTGCTTTAAATCAGTACTGGTTTCTATAACTTCACCGCTCAATATCCTGTATTCATTTTCAGATATTTTTTCTTCCTTTTCGACCAGTATTAATATGAATTTGCCAGGGTGCAAATGCCGGATTTCATGCCATTTCATAAGTCCTCCTTTGTTCGCTTTTTTGTAATATACATTTTTTAATCAGGGTTCAGGGATCAGGGATCATTCCCTCCCGGTCCCTGAATGCCGGCATTCCGGCTCCCAAGTGTCAGCATTCCTATGCAGATGTACCGAGGGATGACGGTGTATCGAGGGGCCGATCCACGCTTCATTCCTCATTCCTCTTTCAACAGCTACACACACAATCACGGCACCATTTTAGCCCTGTAGGGGCTCAATGTTTATAGCCCACAATCCCACCACCAATCTCTCTCTCTCTCTCTCTCTCCTCCCGTCTGGGACAATTGACCCCGGCACCACCCAATTCATCTTTACAAACCCCTCTATCTTTATATGTTTTAAAATTCAAAATGGCCATTTGAAAACCTTTGTGTTCCCCGGCATAGTGATCCTCATTAACAGGTAGTGTGTCTTTGCTTCAGACAGACTAACTACCTCAATGCGATGTTTATATCTTTGTACGTAGTCGCCGCAGTTAATTTCCCCACTGCCTACTAATCTCTACGACAAAGAACCTCTAAGTGTGCTCCGGAAGATCGGCTTACTCATGAATATTTGATGTTTCATGATAACCGGGGAATAAAGTAACCTTTTATGCAGGAGACATTTCGAACGCAGATTTGTATATGATTTTTCTCTTTAAAGCCAGCATTGGGATAAAGGTCCTGGCCCTCCCAAAAAACACCTCGCACAGTATCGTATGACGGTTTGTTTCGTACATTTTCTTCAAAGTAGTGTAAGTGTTCAATAACAGCACAATCCAGATTACGATGCAGCAAATCCCTGGCGCCTCTCAACGGTTTATTGATTGGCATCTCCTTATATCCGGATGCTTCATATGTACTGGAAAAAGATTCGTAAGCGACTTTTAGCATCATCAGGTTGTTATATTGAATTAGATCCAAGCATTTTCCAAGAGTAATGATGGCACCAACGACACATGCTTCTCTTTTTGATTTAGTATTGTTTTTTCTGGATCTTTTAAATGATTCTTCTGCAAATGATTGAGCTCTATAAGGATCATTTTCCCAAAAATAGATACCATGTCCAAGCCAATCATATTCATTTTCACTTCTGTATAAGTGGCCGGATGTGTCGGAAATGATTTTGTCTGCTGTAGATTTCAAGCAACCGTGGAAACCCAGTACAAAGTGCGGCAGATGTGCGGATGACATCTTACTTATTAAATGCTTTTCTTAGGTTGCCGTTTTTTGTGTATATACCGGCTTTAACCAAAACACTTTTACAGCCATCTGGAGATTTAGTCAGCTGTTTTGTATATCTCTTCATCTCTTTAATAAAGCTTACTGTTTCTGCATTTAGCTCTATTGTTTTTTTTGAGTTTTTGTTTTTTCTCATTTGAGCCTCCGCATTACATAAGTATATCGATATCTTCCTGTATTTCGAATATACCATAATGATAATTCCAACAATTAGAAATTATTTAATTATTTCGACACTTTTTGAGCTCGATGAATATGTAAGTGGTAACGTCTTTGTTTTTCAAGCATTTGAGCAAATGTGAAGGTAGTTAGAACATTTCCAAACAGGGCGGTCTTTCGCCAAAAGCCGCAAAAGAACTTATTCAGACGTTCATCTTAAATGATATCCTTGTTGAGACAACTGGACATCAAAGAAACAGGATGTTTGAATATAGAGAATACCTGAAGCTGTTTGAAGGGTGATAGGGTGGTAATAGCCACAAAAAGAACGAAAGGTCACGAAAACGGAAAAGATGCTTAAGAGGGGAGCCATCCGTTTACATTTTGGGTTAATTATCATCAATGTCGGTGCATTTTCCAGCCATTCATGATTCATGAATTGTGAATATATTGCATTTATACCCTAAAAACAGTGTATTGCACAAACTATTCATGATTCATGAATGCACGGCACCATTTTAGCCCTGTAGGGGCTCAATATTTATAGCCCACAATCCCACCACCAATTCCTCTCTCTCTCTCTCCTCCCGTCAGCGACGATTGACCCCTGCAGGACACTACGGACCTTTAACGACATATTTTTTTGGAAAAAAACACCAATCTTCGGTTCTTCGAGCCTTTTGAAAGGCAAACCCATCGGGCTCTAAGAACCGAAGATTTGCAGAGTGAACTGAAGTGTTTGCCCATTGCAGTGCTTTTTGGGCAATTGTATGGACCGATTCTGGTCCGACCCCAACTGTGAAGTATGAGAGGGCAATGTATTTTACAATTATTGTTTCCTAAAACGTATTTTTTTAAGAGACTCAAATGTCGGGAACACCTTTGACCCAAAAAAGTCAGGACTTTTTAAACTATGAAGATCAAAATAATTGCTCATCAAGCACAAGAGGGTGGTTACTGGGCTGAAGTTCCCGCACTGCCGGGATGTGTTGCACAGGGCGAAACCTATGACGAACTGCTTAAAAATATTAATGAAGCCATAGAAGCAGCACTATCAGTCGATGAATCTGAGCTTGAGATTAGCGGACAGGATAAAGTCCTTGAAGTAAGCATATGAAGACTGTTTCTGGCAAAGAATTCACAAAGTTGCTCACAGGAAAAGGTTGGAAGTTGTGCCGTATAAGAGGAAGTCATCATGTGTACTGCAAAGAGGGCAGAAAAGAGATTATCACAGTACCTGTGCATGCAAACACCGCATTAAAAATAGGACTTCAAAAACACCTAATGAAAATTGCAGGAATTAGAGAAGACGATCTTTAGAAAACACAAAATTATTGTACAGGCACGTTTTTTGTGATATTAAAAACAGCATACCTCCCAAGCCTCTGCAATGCATGCTCACTTCTGGGGGGTTTTTCTTTTTGTGGCGGTGGTGCGTATGCAATACGCTAAGCTGCCACTCTCTTTTGATGAACAAGCCAAACTCCTGCGCTCACGTGGTCTGATAGCAGATCATGATCTCCTTGTTGAACGACTTGAAAATGTCAGCTACTACCGACTGAGTGGTTACCTGTATCTGTTTAGAAATTCAGATGATACATTTAAAACTGGTACAACCTTCGACACCGTCTGGAAATTTTACACTTTCGACAGACAACTGCGATTGCTCGTCTTAGATGCAGTAGAACGAATCGAAATTGCTGTTAAAACCAACCTTGTCTATTTTCACGCACATCAGCATGGGCCTTTTGGATACACCAATCCAGCAACACTGCCAGGTTTAAATAGCGATGCACACACTGGTTTATTAAAAAAACTGAGGGATGAACAGCAACGCAACAAAGAAATTTTTGTTAAACATTTCATGAAGAAATATAGTGATCAACATGCCTATCTGCCCTGCTGGATGGCTTCAGAAATTATGACGTATGGTATGATGTTAACTCTGCTTAACGGAGTTGAAAAAGCCCATAAGGCAACAAATGGGTCACGTTTCGGGGTTCCTGATGATGTCCTGCTTTCATGGATAAGAGCAATTGGAGGGATAAGAAACATGTGTGCTCACCATTCGCGACTGTGGAATAAAGAGATTGGGTACCGCCCCCTTATACCAAGGCAAAAAAAACACCCTGAGTGGCATGTACCCGTTGAAGTGAAAGGGAACAGAATTTTTGGAATGTTTACAGTTTTAAAATACATGTTGAATATTATTGCTCCACAGAGTAATTGGATGGAAAGACTGGTCAGCCTACTGGAGCAATATCCCTGTATTCCAAAACATTCAATGGGTTTTGAGGTGAATTGGAAAGAGTGTCCGATTTGGAGTAATAAATGAGGGGGCGTCCTGCCGTCATACCGGAGTTGTTTCATCCGGTATGACGGCAGGGATAATAAAAATTGAGAATCTGGGCACCTGCCGCGG